>JAXJPK010000156.1:0-14011 GCA_036311705.1 Clostridia bacterium | reverse complement strand
TCTATATGCGACGACAACGCCGAAACGCTTCACGAAAAGAAGGTTTCGGATATGAAAAAACGGCTCGGAATAATAAACAACAGCAAGGCTGATTTATTTCTGTCCATTCATATGAATTCTCACACCACCTCCAAGCCGAGCGGACTTCGTGTGTTCTATCCGAGAAATCATCCCGAATCAAAGGATGTGGCAATCAAAATCCAGGACAGCATTTCAAATCTGACAAAAACTCAATCTCATGCAGTAAAAACTGCATCGGACACACTTTATCTTATGAAAAACCCCACACCGCCAGGTGTTTTAATCGAATGTGGTTTTATATCAAACCCCGAAGAAGAAAGACTTCTCAATGACGACAAATATCAGTCAAAAATCGCATTTGCCGTTGCAGATGCGATAAAAGAACTGTATAATTAGTATTTTATTGAGAAATTTTGTATATTTTTGTGAATAATATTTCAAAATCTATTGACTTATATAGATTAAAAGGTGTATAATGATTGTTATAACAATATCTTGGAGGTTTTTTAACTATGAGTAGAGTGTATAACTTTTCGGCAGGCCCTTCAATGCTACCGGAATCCGTTTTAAAAAGAGCTCAGGACGAAATGCTTGAGTGCGGTGACAGTGGAATGTCCGTTATGGAGATGAGCCACCGTTCAAAATCATATGACGAGATTATTAAGGGTGCAGAGGCACTTGTTCGTGAGCTGATGAATGTTCCTGATAATTACAAGGTAATGTTCCTTCAGGGCGGTGGTTCGACACAATTTGCAATGGTTCCGATGAACCTTGGCATAAAATGCAAGGCTGCTGATTATATCATAACAGGTCAGTGGGCAAAAAAAGCTGCTCAAGAGGCTGAAAAATACATAAAGGTTAACAAAGTGGCTTCATCCGCTGATAAAACATTCTCATATATCCCCAAAACTACTGCTAATGATTTTTCATCAAAAGAGGATGTTGACTACTGCTATATTTGCTATAACAATACAATATACGGAACCAGATTTACAGAGCTTCCCCAGACAGACGCTCCAATTATTGCTGATATTTCATCATGTGCAATGAGTGAAGTAATGGATGTTTCAAAGTTTGGTTTACTATTTGCAGGTGCACAGAAAAATTTAGGTCCTGCAGGTGTTGTTCTTGTTATCGCTCGTGAGGATTTAATCGGCGAGCCTATGGAGGGAACTCCCACAATGCTTACTTATAAGACTCACGCTGACGCTAATTCACTTTACAACACTCCCCCGACATATGCAATATATATCTTCAAGCTTGTTCTTGAATGGATAAAGGAGCAGGGCGGAATTGCTGCAGTCCAGAAAGTCAATGAAGAAAAGGCAAAAATTCTTTATGACTTCCTCGATTCTTCAAAGCTATTCAAGGGTACTGTTGTTAAAGAGGACCGTTCTCTAATGAATGTACCATTCGTAACAGGCGATGCTGACCTTGACGCAAAGTTTGTTAAAGAGGCTACAGCAGCCGGTCTTGTAAACCTAAAGGGACATAGAACAGTTGGCGGTATGAGAGCGTCAATCTATAATGCTATGCCGATTGAGGGCGTTAAGGCACTTGTAGAATTTATGAAAAAATTTGAACAGGAGAATTCATAATGTATAATATTCTTACACTAAATAAAATTGCCGCTTGCGGACTTGACCGTTTGGGCGACAATTACACTATAACAGATGATGTAACAAAAGATGCAGACGGCATCATTTTAAGAAGCTTTAAAATGCACGATATGGAATTGCCTAAATCTTTAAAGGCAGTTGCAAGAGCAGGTGCAGGCACAAACAATATTCCTATTGACAAATGCACTGCAAACGGCATTGTTGTATTCAACACACCCGGGGCAAATGCAAACGCAGTTAAAGAGCTTGTTATTGCAGGTATGCTTCTCGCATCCCGTGATGTTATCGGAGGTAACGCATGGGCGAATACATTAAGCGGTGACGATATTGCAAAACAGGTTGAAAAGGGCAAATCAAACTTTGCAGGTAATGAAATAAAGGGTAAAACACTCGGCGTTGTAGGTCTTGGTGCTATCGGTATTCTTGTAGCAAATGCCGCTGTTGCTTTGGGTATGGATGTTGTTGGTTATGACCCGTATTTAAGCGTAAACAACGCTTTGCAGCTTGACCGTCATGTTAAATGCGTGAACGATATAAATATGTTGTTCGCCCAGTCAGATTACATAACCATTCATGTTCCGCTTATGGACGCAACTCGTGACACAATCAATGCAGAAGCATTAGAGATAATGAAGGACGGCGTTGTTATTCTTAACTTTGCACGAGGCGGTCTTGTAAATGACGACGCAATAAAGGCGGCTCTTGCAAGCGGTAAGGTCAAGAAATATGTTGTTGATTTCCCTGATGATGCAACAATCAACCAGCCGGGAATTATCGCAATCCCCCACCTTGGTGCATCAACAGAAGAATCGGAGGACAACTGTGCAAAGATGGCTGCAGACGAGATTAAGGATTTCCTTGAAACAGGAGATATTAAGAACTCTGTAAACTTCCCCAACTGCTCGTTGCCTTGCGATAAAGTCGGCAGAATAACAATCATTCATAAGAATGTGCCGAATATGATTGCTAAATATACTGATATTCTAAAAGAAGTTAATATTTCAGAAATGATTAACAAATCAAAGGGCGATTATGCTTATACAATCATAAACACAGACCATCAAATACCCGAAAATGCGATATCTGCATTAGAGGCTCTTGATGAGGTTGTTGCTGTTAGAGTTATTAAATAAAACAAAAGAGATGTTGGCTGACCCGACATCTCTTTTGCATTTACATATAGTAAAATTTTGGTTTGAATTTTTGTATAATTTCACGAAAAATCAGAAAATGTATAAAATCTATAGAAAATATTAGTAATATGTGGTAAAATATTATACAGTAGATAGCAATTATCTAACATCTTAATGAAAAGGAGAAATAATCATGGATGAATTTTTTGACAAAATAAAAGACGGTGCTTCAAAAGCAAAAGACAGTGCTGAAAAATTAGCAAAAAAGGTTGTTAAACATACTTCGGACGCAATCACAAATACAAAGCTTTCAATTTCAATAAATGAAGCAAATAATAAAATTAAGGATATATATTCTGAAATCGGAAAGGCTATATATATAAAATACCTGGACGGAGATATTACTGATTCAGAGTTTGCAGACTCATTTGAACAGATTGATAAGCTAATGGAGGATATTGATTCACTTAACGCAAAGAAAGCTGAATTAAAGAACTCTCTATGCTGTGATAAGTGCGGTACATTTAATCCTCACGATGCTGATTACTGTTCAAAGTGCGGTGCTGCCCTTGTGCACAAGTCAGACAATGAAGCTGATGCAGAAGAATACGATTCAGATGATGTTATAACAATTACTCCGCAGCCGGGCGAATAAAGGCAGGACATTAAACATGAATTTTGATAAAATAAAGAAAACAGCAAAGGATACATTTAAGATGGTGAGCGACAAGATTGAGGACAGGTTTTCAGGCAATGAGGATGAGCCAAATCCGAAACCTTCAAGTAATCCGCTTGATATTGACGATTTCAGCACTGATGAGGATATTCTCGGTAATACGAGAAAGTTTGATATGTCCGATGCGTTGAGTCATTTCAAAAAGCGAAAGAATGGCTTTGAAGGTAATCTTTCAGATGTATTAAATGACGATGCTTTAAGCAAAAGCCATAATGATACGGCAACTGACGATTTGAAATCAACAATACAGAAAACAGATGAAACAGTTTCGGCGATTGAATCTGATATATCTGATATATCAGTCCGCTGGGGGCAGGAATTAAGTAACATTAATTCGAGAATTAAAGCATTGGGCGGACAGGTTGATTCCCTGTTCACTACAGTCGAGAAGTCAGATGCTTCAATGGCTGATGTATCAAAGAGGCTTGGTGAAATATTGATCTCTATATCGGGAATAAATAAAATCACTGACAGTATTTTTGATTTAAAAAATGCTCAGATGAATACAAAGAATACTTTATCTGATTTGGAAGTATCGTTCAGGCGATTAAAAAATCGTATGACTGTAGGCGTTGTTACACTAAGTGTTATTTCAGCAGTTATAGTTATACTTGAAATAATTAATCTTTTCTCATAAATAAATATGCACCTCCTTTCGTTGGTCACATACCCGAATGAGGTGCATTTTTTATTCTACCTACAACCGCATTTCTTGTTTTTTTGCCACGAGTCTGTCTCCCTTGACGGCAAGAAAGCACTCTTTTTTGGCGGATAAAACTCCTCCAGCGGAAATTCAATTCTTTCAAACAAATCACACGGTTTATCATCTTTAGCACAAACACATTCCTTATTTGGTATGCAATAATCAAAACTCGGCACTAACAGTTGGACTTTTCTCTCAAGCTTTACTATTGAGAAAACTCCAAGCGATACAAACACACGCTTGCATTCGCCCCCTACTGCCAACGGTCCGTCAAATACTCCGCAGATATTTCTCGGTACAGACGCTAAATCACATTCGCTATCAGCACAACAGCCTTTTTTGCAGTAATGGGCATCCATTAGTTTTGTTCCGAGAATTATCGGGTCGATAACTTCAACAACTGCATATGGCATATTCATCTTTTTCCACATTTGCGTGTCAAAATTATGCGGTTTGTACTTTGAAGAAAAAGTCTTTGCGTTACCCTCCGAGCCAAAGAGAATAACTCGTTTATTAAATGTCAGAAGTCCCTCAACACATACAGGCTTTTCAGCACCCGTACAAGCATTAATAGTTATTTTAAAGAAATACTTTAAGTCAACTGAATAAAAGCCTCTGTTAAACGGTACGCTCTCAATATCAGAAAATACCCATATAACCTCTGCTTTGACGCACTTGACTTTTGTTGCTTTGTCGATAATCTCCTGCCCTGACTCTGTAAAATACACTCTTGCATCTTCAATGCAATCTTTATCTCTACAGCTGTCAAAAACCTTATCTGTATGTATGCAAACAGATTCCCTAAGATTTGTACCGCACGAATTTTGCGGTTTAAAACACCTATCCTGCATAATATTTCTCCTTTCTAATTAATTGGGGATTACTCCTCTCAAGGATATATTATGCAGGATAGTTAGTCATTCGTTCTTATCTTTTATAAAATGCTTTATATGCTCTGTATGCCATATATACATCACTTTTTGCCACAACCTCAAACGGTGAATGCATTGATAATACAGGCACTCCGCAATCTATAACATTCATATTAAGGTTTGCAACATACTGTGCAATCGTTCCGCCGCCGCCCTGGTCAACCTTGCCAAGCTCGCCTGTTTGCCATATAACGCCGTTATCGTCCATCAGTTTGCCTATCTCATATACGAACTCCGCATTTGCATCCGACGAATCGTACTTGCCTCTTGCACCTGTGTATTTCATTATAGCAACTCCATATCCGGCAAATGATGCGTTATTTGGCTCCGAAACAGATAGATAATTCGGGTCAACAGCCGCCGATACATCAGATGACATACAAGCCGATGCAGAAATAGTTTTATTTAAATCCGTCAATGAGCAGCTACCGTTTATTTTTTCAATAAGCTCTGTTATAGCCATCATCATAAACGCACTCTGTGCACCCGTATTACCCGTTGAACCAATTTCCTCCTTATCAACAAGAATTGCTACTGCGGTATGCTTCGGATTTCCCTCGTCAAGGATACCACGAAGCGTTGTATAAGCACATACTCTGTCATCTTGACCGTATGCTCCAACAAAGCTTTCATCAAGACCTACATTTTTCGCCTTCTGTGCAGGCACCACTTCTATTTCTGCACTCTGGAAGCTTTTTTCCGTTATTCCATATCGGGCGTTTAGAATTTTAAGAATGGAGAACTTAACCTTGTCTTTTACATCCTCTGCCTCTATCGGCATACCGCCAATTAAGACATTAAGATTTTCGCCCTCTATTCCCTCTGTCATCTTTTTCGCCATTTGGTCTTTTGCAAGATGCGGCAATAAGTCTGTTATTACAAATACGGGGTCATTCTCGCCTTCGCCTATATTTATCTCAACCATCTCGCCGTTTGTGTTATATATAACACCATGCAAAGCCAAAGGTATTGTCGGCCACTGATATTTTTTCAGTCCGCCGTAATAATGAGTTTTTAAAAGTGCCATATCAGTACTTTCATACAGAGGGTTTTGTTTAAGGTCAAGTCGTGGTGAATCAATGTGTGCACCTGCAATATTGATACCCTCTCTTATATCCTCCGAACCGATAACCGCCATAAATATATTTTTTGCTCGATTAAGCTTATAAACCTTATCACCCGGTTTTAGAGCATCTACCGTATCAATATCAATAAACCCGTTAGCTTCAGCAAGCTTCACGGCCTCTCTTACACATTCACGCTCCGTCTTTCCCGAATCCAAAAACGCACGGTAATCATCACATAACGATGTCATTTCCTGCTTTTCGCTATCACTCATTTTAAGATATGCATTTTCGTTTTCATAGCTTAAACTATCATATAATTCCTTATCCGTCATCACGAATTCCTCCACAATTTTTGATTTTATTCCAACAAGCTTTTTACTAAACATTATACTTGTCAGGCTTTATCTAATATAGTATATTATACCATCTATGCTCAAAAATATCAATAAATTTATTAAATATTTCTTTGCCTTTTTGTTAAATCTATCGTGTGTTCATTGACTTTTATTTCTCTTTATGTTATAATAGAGTATAGTATAATCGTGAAAGTATTGACTTCTTACAGAAGGTGTTTTTATACATTATGAAAAACTTAATTGATAAAATTAATAATCTTGATAATTTAAAAAATCTTAATATAAACGAGCTTAATGAGTTATGTGCCGATATACGGGAGTTTCTTATAGAAACTGTTAGCAAAACAGGCGGACATCTTGCATCAAATCTCGGTGTTGTCGAGCTTACGGTTGCAATCCATAAGGTGTTCAATCTGCCCGAGGATAAACTAATTTTTGATGTTGGTCATCAATCATATGTCCATAAAATATTATCGGGCAGGGCTGAGTGTTTTAACTCATTAAGACAGTTCGGCGGTATTTCCGGCTTCCCTAAACGCTCCGAGAGTGAATATGACGCCTTTAATACAGGTCATTCATCTACCTCTGTTTCGGCAGCTTTGGGAATGGCAAGAGCGAGAGACATTCTCGGAGGAACAAATAACATTATTGCCGTTTTTGGTGACGGTGCTTTAACGGGCGGCGAAATATACGAGGCCCTAAACGATGCAGGGCATCAAAAAACGCCAATTACGCTTATTCTTAATGATAATGCTATGTCCATATCCAAAAATGTCGGAGCAGTATCAAAGCATCTTCGTAACTTGCGAATAAATCGAGTGTATTTCAAATCAAAACGAAGGGTTTCCGATATACTAAACACAATACCGTTACTTGGTAAACCGTTAAGGACTTGTATAGAATCGGTAAAAACTTCAATAAGACGGCGGGTTATAAACACAACGCTTTTTGAGGATTTGGGCTTTAAGTACATCGGTCCCGTTGACGGGCATGATTTGGATGCTCTGATAACCTGCCTTGAATATGCAAAAACAGAAAAAAAACCAACTATTTTACATGTTCATACTCAAAAAGGTAAGGGATATCTTCCTGCCGAAAAAGACCCTTCTGCATTTCACGGTGTGGGATGCTTCAGCAGTGAAAGCGGTGCTATCCCCCGCCCTTCTGAAAACTACAGTTTGGTGTTCGGGGAAACACTTATTGATATAGCCAAAGAAAATGATAAAGTAACGGCAATCACTTGTGCTATGCCCGAGGGTACGGGACTTTTAAATTTCCAAAAGGAATTTAAGAACAATTTCTTTGATGTAGGTATAGCCGAGCAGCATGGCGTCACTTTTGCAGCCGGTATAGCGGCTTCAGGACTTATCCCGGTTATTCCGCTGTATTCAACATTTTTACAAAGAGCATACGACCAAGCATTACACGATGTATGCTTACAAAATCTCCATGTTGTATTCCCCGTTGACCGTGCAGGAATTGTAGGTGCAGACGGCGAAACGCATCAAGGTGTATATGATATATCTTATCTTTCAACCATGCCGAATATGACCGTTCTTGCCGCATCATCATTTAAGCAGCTTTCGGCAATGTTAAGATATGCGGTAAATGAACATAACGCACCTATTGCTATCAGATATCCACGAGGAAATACACAAACCTCATTTGAATTTAACGGTTTTGAGCCTGGGAAAACATATACACACAAAGTTGGCTCAGATGTCAGTATTCTAACTTGCGGACGAATGCTTAAACGGGCGGAAGAGGTTTCAGAAATTCTTGATGAATTCGGTATTTCAGCAGAGATAACAGAGTTTGCGACCGTTTGTCCTGTAAACGAAGCTTCCGCTATTCAATCCGCATCAAAAACAGGATTTGTAATAACCATAGAGGATAATATCAAATCCGGAGGTTTTGGAGAGCATATCGCAGAAATACTGCTTTCAAACGGTATTAATTGCAAATTTAAATGCTTTGCTTTTCCGAGAGAGCCTATTACTCACGGTTCAACGGCAGAGCTTGATAAAAAGTATGGTTTGGACGCCCAATCCATATCCAATTATATTTTAAAGGAATTAAAAGATGTCGAAAATCAGACTTGATGTATATTTAACCGAAAACGGTATGACCTCAAGCCGTGAAAGAGCAAAAGCACTCATCATGGCAGGTCAGGTTTATGTTAAAAACCAAAAATGCGATAAAGCCGGAACTATGCTTGACGAAAACGAAAAGGATGTTGAAATTCGGGGCGAACAGCTCAAGTATGTCAGCAGAGGCGGATTAAAGCTTGAAAAGGCAATGAAAGATTTTCCCGTCGTACTTGACGGAAAAACAACAATGGATATAGGTGCATCAACGGGCGGTTTTACTGATTGCATGCTTCAAAACGGAGCAAAAAAGGTCTTTGCCGTTGATGTAGGATACGGTCAATTTGCCTGGAAACTGCGAAATGACCCAAGAGTTGTAAATATGGAGAGAACCAACATCCGTTATGTAACACCCGACGACATAGGTGAAACAATAGATATGGCTTCTATAGATGTATCTTTTATTTCTCTGAAACTCGTACTTCCTGCCGCCTACAATTTACTTTCCGATGACGGCGAAATTGTTGCTTTAATTAAGCCGCAGTTTGAGGCAGGCAAGGGACAGGTTGGAAAAAAAGGTGTTGTAAAGGATAAGAACATACATTTTGAAGTAATAAGAACAGTCCTCGACTTTGCATCTGAAAATGGTTTTTCCGTTCTCGGTCTTTCCTACTCACCTATTAAAGGTCCTGAGGGAAATATTGAGTATCTGACATATCTAAAAAAAAGCACCAAGCCTGTAAATGTGTCAGATGAGGAAATCCTAAATATTGTTTCGGCATCGCACGAAACATTGGATAAGTAACACAGGAGAAATTCAATGATTAACGATAGTATTGTTATATCCGGAAAAAGAGCAACCGCACATTCATATGCGAAAATCAATTTGACACTTGATGTTAAGGATAAGCGTCCGGATGGATACCATAATGTTGAAATGATAATGCAGACAGTATCACTATTTGACCTTATTACTGTTGATAAAACCAATTCAGGCATATCTCTTTCAACGAATTTATACTTCTTACCGAATAATGAGAAGAATATAGCATACAAAGCAGCCGACTTGTTCTTTAAACATACCGAAATAAACGGTGGCTGCAAAATAACTATCAACAAAAACATTCCCGTTTCAGCCGGTCTTGCGGGCGGAAGCGGAAATGCAGCAGCGGTACTTTGTGCATTAAATAAATTGTATGACGCGAATATGTCCACTGAACAGTTAAAGGCATTAGGTGTTCAATTAGGTGCTGATGTTCCGTATTGCATAACAGGAAGGACATTCCTTTCCCGGGGTATCGGTGAAATTCTTACACCGCTCCCTAATATGCCGAAATGCACCATACTGCTTGTTAAACCGCCTATAAGCGTTTCTACGGCGGATATTTATAATTTAATGGATTCGGCGGATATAAAAAATCGTCCCGATACCCAAAAAATGATTTCCGCAATAGCCTCAGGTGATATATTAGAGATTGCAAATAATATCTCAAATATTATGGAACCCGTAGCGGAAAGTATTCATCCAATAATAAAAGGCATTCGCAATAAAATGATTCTAAACGGTGCACTCGGTGCAGGAATGAGCGGCTCGGGACCGACAGTTTTTGGTATTTTCCCGGACTATGAAACAGCAAAAAAATCACACGATAGTTTTGCCCATCAATTCAAAGATGTTTTCATAGTTTCTGCCGTTTCCTAATTGATACCAGGAGGTTTTAAAGTTTTATGGATGATAAAGCACAAACATCGGAAAAAGATGAACTTTCATTACCAAAATCTGTAGAGGTTGAGGAAATAATTGAATTTTATAAATCCCAAACCGATGATATTGAAACAGTGGAGACAACCCCCACAAAAAAGCAGGTTGTATCCGATAGGATATACAAATTTATTAGTAAAATCCCGTTTATTAATATAAAAACCGACGAGGACGATTCCATTCAGTCGCAAGTTTACGGTTTATCGGAAAAAGGCAGAATTCTGATTCAGAGAATTATTTCAGGTATTATATCTGTTTTAATCATTATAGGCTCGTTTGTTCTGGCTTATTATCTTCCGGGTAATGAAGAAAAAATCCAAGAATATTCCGAAAAATATAGAAGTGAACCTGAATATACCGAGGTCAAGACCGTTTATGACAGTTTAAAAAGCGAGGTTGATAATTTAAAAACCGATAATGCTAAAAAGGAAGATACAATCGCTAAAATAAACGATATAGATAATACTAAAGCCGAAATTCGGGCAAAAATTACACAAAGAACATATGAGCTTAACGAGCTTAACGCTCAAATAGCCGCAAAAAGAATACAAATAGATGAACTTAACAAAAGCATATCCGAAAAATCACCGCCTGAAACCGTGTATCCACCAGGTAAATACATCGCGGGTAAAAACATACCGATAGGAAAATACAGTGTGACAGGTACAGGTAAATTTATGACCGCAAGTTCTTCGGGTAAATCAAAAATAAACATCACCTTAGGCTCAACACCGTTGGAGGTAACCTTATCTCAAGATGATGTTATTAAATTTGACGGTAAAGTCAAATTTACGCCAATGAATTAGGAGGTATAGTATGTTAAGAAATAAGAATTTTCTTTTAACCGTTATCCTCCCTATTCTAATCAGTATAATTATCGGAATAGTAATCATAGTCTTAAACAGCAAATCAATTCTTAATACAAGGGCAGCAACAATCGTTATGAACGAAAAGCGGACAATGGTAACCCAGACAGATGCACTAAAAAAAGAAAAAGAGGAGCTGACATATAAATCCGCTGATTATGATAAAACAATAGAGGATAACCGTCTGTTACTTAACGAAATAAACGCATTGACGGATGAGTTAAATGAATACACAACAGACATCGAAGCGGCAAAAGAAACAATAGTTTCGCTTGATAATACAATCAACGAAAAAACAGCTTATAACGAAAGTCTGTCTGCTGTTTCAAAGGGTAATGACGGCAGCACAAAGTCATATACAAACACAAAGCTTAATGTACCATCCGATATCAAGGACGGCAGGTACAGAGCGGACGGAAGCGGAACAATATTAATATACACCATAGCCGGAACACTTGAAGATAAACAGAATTTGTCCGTTATTGATTCTCATTCTTATACTTTTAATCTAATTTCAGGACAATCTATCAAAATCGAAGGAACTGTTTCACTTACAGAAATAACAAATTGAGTTTTCAAGGGGGATTAATTATGGAGATAAAGCACAAAAACCTGCTAATTTCAGCAGCAGTTATTAATATGCTGATTGGATTGTTTTTTATAATCTGCGGTATTTTTGAATTCACAGGCATATTGCAAACGAAAGCAAACAATGTAACCGAAACAATCGGTATTCAGCTTTCATACCTTGTGTTAGTCAGCGATTTTTTGGTATTTTGTTCAGGTTTGATAACGCTATTTAACAGGAAGAGTATTACTCATATAAATCTTCAGATATTTATGGGTATCATTACTCTTGCTTGGCCGATGTTTTTGTCAATATCGCTGCTATTTACACAGTTAAAAATCAATATCAGACTTATGATTATGACGATAACTGCACTATACTATGTAATTTCAGTGCTTGTTGTTAAGATTACAAACGAAGAATTTATAAAAACCCGAACCTTCAACCCATCAGCATTAATTTCAGCTTCCGGAAAGCGTTCCCAGTCTGTTAATGTAACAAGTGTGTTTAACCACAGTCCCGGAATGACGGCAAACAAAAATATTGCACAATCTATGGGTAACTTTGCCGCAGGCATAAACCCCAAGAACCGTGTACATCTTAATATTTCATCATTGCTTAAAGGCACACGAATGACTAATTCGGGTGGATTTCTTATGCGTGTGTTTGGCGGTCATAAACGACATAATGTTAACTCTTTAGGAAAAATGTTTAATAAACGCCGTGCAAGAGGAAAACGGTTTAGATTCCCAAGATAATAAAAAACATATACCGAGTAGTGATGTGACCTCACAATCGTTAGATTTTAGTCTAACTTTTGTGGGTCACATCATAGTTTGGTATATGTTTTTATTTTTTTACTTGTTAACCGAAACCTCTATACGAATATTTGCAGTAAACGGGTCAATAACGACTGTATCAACCCCATCTATATTCTCCATTAAGGATATGCAGTTTGCAAACGGCATATTCACTTTCGGCGACTTATTCCGAAGCTCCTCGGGGATAGCATTCTCTTCTGTAAATACCGGGAACACATTTACCCCCTTATCGTCAGTTAAAATAACAGGCGAAATCTGAACGGGGCCGTCAAGCTTAACCTCTCCGCCCTGTTTTATTTTTTTCTCGTCGTTCTTATCGGTTTTAATGTTTGCAAGCACGCATACAACTGTTTTAGGGGCTCTCAAACAACCAAGAATTGCATCAAGTTTCTCTTGATTTCTGTCCGTAACAAAGTCAGCAACAAGTGATTTTAAATCTTTCCCTCCGATAGCTTGCATAAGCTTTGTACGATTTAAAACTTCTTGTGCCTGCTTTATCTCATCAGCAGTCGGCATTTCATTTTTGAGGCTCGCTTTTTCTTCACGAGCCTCCTGCATAGCTTCCTTTATTAAATCAAGTGTATTATCGCTATTGTTCTCAACAGCATTTAGTTCGGCAGTTTCGTCTTTTTTCTTTTTCTTAAATAAAGCCATTTTATCTCCTATTACTTTACAACTATATTTACAAGCTTACCCGGAACTGCAATAATCTTAACAACCTGCTTTCCCTCAACAAGAGTCTTTATTCTTTCCGATTCCATTGCAACCGCCTGTAGCTCATCACGATTTAAGTCTGCGGCCACTGACATCTTATCACGGATTTTGCCGTTAATCTGAACAACAATCTCAATTTCATCATCAACTGTTTTTGATTCGTCATATTCAGGCCAAGCGTGCAGAGAAAGCAATCCCTCTCCGCCAAGCATCTCCCAAAGCTCTTCTGTTACATGAGGTGCGACAGGATTAAGCAAAGTGATAAAGGTCTTGTATTCGCCCTTTGTGATTGAGCCTTTCTTTGAAACATCGTTCAAGAAACTCATCATTGTCGCAATAGCTGTATTGAACTTCATTCTTTCAAAATCCTCGCCAACCTTTTTAATTGTCTTATGCATTGATTTCTCAAGCTCAACACTGTAACCCTCATCATCTGTCATTATATTCTGAAGGTTCCACACCTTTTCGATAAACTTATAGCAGCCCTTTAAACCTTGCTGTGACCAAGGCGTACTTTGGTCAAATGCACCCAAGAACATTTCATAAGTTCTGAACGCATCCGCACCAAACTCATTTACTACATCATCGGGATTTACAACATTTCCTCTTGATTTAGACATTTTTTC
>JAXJPK010000155.1:0-5817 GCA_036311705.1 Clostridia bacterium | reverse complement strand
CCATCCGCATCACACTTAACGGCCACTTCTACATTGTCATTAATGATAAACGGAACATGGTATTCATTGCAGACTGACTTAATTTCTAATGCCTCTTTTAGAAAATCCTCATCATTCAAGTCTTTTTCTCTTAATTGCAGACAAGTGACACCCCCCTTTAAAGAACATTCAACCTGCTCATAAAGAGTTTGTTCACCTGTCCATCTTCTATCGGTGACAGCATACAGAAGCATTGCTTCTTTTTCACACTTCATTTTTAGTTCCTCCAATTAGTGAATTTCAATCTTTGCGTAATTCTCCAATTCATCGCCCGTCATATTATATACAGCATCAATAATATAGTTTCTGTATGAAGAATTTCCGTCCATATCGGTCATTCTCTTGTATGCAACCTCGCCCGAAACTCCCATAAGTGTAACAGCTGTTGCCGCAGCCTCAAGCTGATTATCGGGATTTGCGGTAAGATATGCCGCCAACAATGCACTAAGTTGACAGCCTGTACCTGTTATGGAACTCATTTCAGGACGACCGTTAAATATACAATATGCTTTTTCACTGTCTGCAACAATATCAATCGCTCCTGTTATCGCAATAATTGCACCTACTTTTTTTGAAAAATCCTTTGCGAATTTTACCGCACTGTCGAGATTTTCTCTTGTTACGGTATCGGATACATCAGCGTCAACGCCCTTTGTTTTTCCCTCTCCGACAGCCAACGCCTTTATCTCGGAAATGTTACCACGAATTGCCGAAAAATTGATATTCTCAATAAGCTCGGATGCTGTTTTTGTTCTTAAATTTGATGCACCTGCACCAACAGGATCAAGCACTACGGGATGATTTAGCTCGTTTGCCTTTTTTCCTGCAAGGTGCATTGATTTGATTGTTCTTGTATTCAAGGTACCTATATTTATATTCAATCCGCCGCAAATTGAAGTGATTTCCTCAACCTCTTCTGCAGCATCCGACATAATAGGCGAGCCGCCGCAAGCAAGCAAAATATTTGCACAATCATTCACTGTTACATAATTTGTTATATTATGTATAAGCGGATGCTTCTCTCTAACATTTTCTAAAGCATTTTTTAACATAATAATTTCCCCTTTTGTAGTTATTTGTAAAAAAGGCAGATACCCAAAAATAGATATCTGCCTAAAGAAACAATATTAAATCTTCCTACGACGGCATTATCCGTATCAGGTTAAAGGGTCGAAGTTAGATTACTTCCTCTCAGCCATGGCACACCAAGCTCCCCTGCTCTGTCTTAACTTTTACTTTAATAAATTCTAACACATTTTATTCAAATTGTCAATATCAAATATTATTTTACTTAAATATATCCAAAACTTTTAGTTATTTTCTGCACTCATAAGCATATCCTTGAACATACCCTCCTGCTCGGAAAGCTGTTCATAATTACCCCTTTGAATTACCTGTCCTTTTTCAAAAACAAGGATTTCGTCAACATTCTTTATTGTTGTTAATCTATGAGCGACCATCAATACAGTGTGAGTTTTCATCAGCTCTTCTATTGCGTTTTGAATATGCCGCTCCGATACATTGTCAAGAGCCGAAGTTGCTTCGTCAAATACAAGTATATCAGGCTTACCCAACACAGCTCGTGCTATTGCAATTCGCTGTTTTTGTCCGCCGGACAAACCGAAACCGCCATCACCGACAACTGTATTCCAGCCCATCGGTAAATCGTTCACAAACTCGTGTACCCTTGCAATTTCCATAGCCTTCATAACCTCTAACATTGGTGCGTCAGATGCGGCTATGCGTATATTATCAATTATGCTCATTTGGAAAATAAACGGGTCCTGCGGGACAATTCCAATCATTTTTCTTAAATCGTGTAAGCTGTATTTTTTAATATCACAGCCATGAATTAGTATTTCGCCCTCATCTACCTCGTACAGCCGCATCAAAAGCTTTGTAATCGTGCTTTTTCCGCTACCGCTTGAACCAACAATTCCGAAGCTTTTGTTATAATCCAATTTGCAGCTAAAATCACTGAATATTTTTCGTTCATCGTATGCAAAATCAACATTCTTAAATTCAATGCACGGTGAATTTTTACGAAGTGCCGACGCTTTCTCAATCTCCGGATTATGAACTGACACAGGCTCGGGAGTTGTTGTGTTCTCATGCAACACAGCATTCAATCTATCAAGGCTTGCCTCAGCACTTGAACGGGACAAATTTATTGAGAATAGTGTGTTTAACGCATTCATAATAGTCGTCATTGAGCTTACGAATGCGGTCAATTCACCCACTGTCAACCCTCTGTAAATACAAGAAAATGCACCTACAAGATAAACCATCATTATTCCCGTATGCTGAATAAATTCAGGCTTCGTACTCTCCAGCCATTGCGTAAATGACAACTTTATGCCTTTTGTTTTTAAATCCTCAAGACGGTTTTCAAAATTAACATTGATTTCGTCCTCAATCGCATACATTTTAACAGCACTGTTTCCATGAATTATATCATCAACATATTTACTCGCTTCAGATTCGCTTTTTAAAAGAGAGCTTGACAAGCTGCGTATCTTTTTCCTCGAATGATAATTCAAAATCATTGCTATGGTTAAAGACGAAACCATTACAACAGTCAGCAACCAGTCATATGTAAGCATTGCACAGACAGATATTATCATAGAAATAGTCTGAAACGGTACCATCAAAGAAAACTGATTTAAAAAGTTTTTTAGATTATTCATCGGCGTTCCGAAAATATAGTTAAACAATTCACCCGCCGAATTCTTATCATGAAACCGCATACAAAGCATCTGAACATGCTCAAAAAACATTGAACGCATTTTGAATAAGAAGCCCTCAATTCCGATAAGCATACTCTTATATGCAACGCCCCATGACACCATTTGCATAGTTTGCACAGCTATGTATACAAAACAATAGATTGCCGATGTTTTAAACCTGTCAATATCAGAAAGGGCTGTATTTGTTATACCTTCATCAATTATGTATTTTATCAGAATTGGTTTTACTGCAAGGCACGCACCTACAAACACAGAGAAAAGCATTGCTATTATTAACTTTAATCTGCTCTCTTTGGTATATTCCCAAATAGTGCTCCAGAACTTACGCTTGTTATTCTTCGTTTTCATAAGAATCAACCTCCAGTTTTGTTCGTATGCGTCCATATTTTGGTAAGCTTTTTACTAAGCTTTTTTGCATTGTAGCACATAACCCAATAATTGTCAAGGTATATTTTCAAAAAAAAATTGTTATTTTTAAAATAAAAAAAACTGCCCGTAAATACAATGCTATAAGGGCAATTCTTTTATTATCAATATATCACTTTTTCGCTCAAAGCATCCTCTAACAGTTCGGGATGCTCTAAAAGTTTTTTCATTAATCGTATTGACTTTGCAAAATAAAATCCGTCTGAAATACGCTCATCAACCGTTATTCCTAAGTCAATACTGCTCCTCATCGTAACATTACCGTCCGAATCATAATACGGGCGTTTTTTTCTCGTGCCGACTGCAAGGAACAACGAGTTTGTACCCCAATCAGTTAGATGATGATAACCTGCATTTAACTTAATCGAACCCAATTGTGTGAGCAAAACAGTTGCATAGTGCGGGTCGTTTGCAATTAAAGATTGCGGAACAAGTCCCCGTCTGTCCAAATATCGCACCGCTGCACCGATAAATCGCCTTAGAACCCCAGGTAACAGTGCAATAATACCCATTGCCTTTTCAGATGAATTCATCTGTGATTCATCACGGCATTTTTCTATCTCTTTAATTACTTTATCCCTAATCTTCTCCAGATTATCCTCTGCCTCTGCTTTAATGAACGCCAAAGCCTCCTCAGAATCATCTGTCAATCCCATCTTGACAACAAATGCCGCTGAAAGCTCGTTACGCTGATACATCGTTTGGTTTGCAATAAACCTATTCAAATGCGGACGCAAGTATATGGTTTTTAAGATAGCCGCTATGATAATATGAAACAAGTTGTATCTGTTCTCCACAAGTCCTGCATTTATGTTTTTTAAATATTCATTTGTTTTTGTAAGGTCTACACGCTCAAACATAAAGACCTCACTCTCGCATCGTTTCGGAAATATCAAAGGCATAATGCAATGCATCGAATCCATATGCCTTATTCTCGTTCCGTCTTTACGATCTCCCCATCTCCTTTTCTCCACCTTTTTTCCTCCCCATCAATCATACACTAATTTTAACATGTTTCGACAAGGAAGTCAATAAAAACTTATACCAAAGCATTACGCAAATTTAATAATGCTTTCTTTTCAATTCGTGATACCTGCACCTGCGATACACCTACAGTTTTTGCAATTTCAGTCTGGGTTTTACCCTTGAAATACCGAAGTATTATAATCTGTCGTTCCCGCTCTGACAGGGACTTTAACGACTCTTTTATAAATAATCTGTCAACAATTTCATTCTCCTCATCCTCGGATGCAATGAGCCCCATAAGATTGAGTCCATCGTCTGCGTCGCTTGCCGAGGATTGCAAGGATTCGGGCGGTACAACCGCCTCAAACGCTTCAATCAGCAGTTCCGAGTCTATGCCAAGCTCATCAGATATCTCGCTTATAGTGGGCTTTCTGCCCAATTTTTTAGAAAGTAATTCTTCGCATTTCTTTCCTTTCATCGCTGTTTCTTTTATGCTTCTGCTCACTTTTATCGCACCGTCATCACGCAAGAACCGTTTAATCTCACCTAATATCATCGGTACAGCATATGTCGAAAACTGTACATTAAATGAGAAATCGAACTTTTTAACTGCCTTTATAAGCCCAATAGCACCTATCTGCACCAAATCATCACGCTCATAGCCTCTGTTTTGAAACTTATTAACAATACTATATACAAGTCCCATATTGTTTTCTACCAATAGTGTTCGGCAAGACTCGTCCCCCTCGCCGAGTCTTTTCAAAAGCTCCGCATTATCAATCATTATGCGATAGCCTTTTTGTCATAGTAATTTTCGTTCCCTCTCCTATTTTACTCTCCACCAAAAGCTCATCTGTAAATGCCTCCATAATCGAAAAGCCCATACCTGACCTTTCACATTCGGGTTTACCCGTATAAAGCGGCTGCATAGCCTTTCCTATATCGCCAATACCGCATCCGTTATCAATTATTTCATATGTAACGCTTTCTCCGTCTGTTTTTGCATTGATGGTTATTTGTCCGTCATTATCCCCGTAGGCGTGGATAATTGAATTTGTAACAGCCTCTGAAATCGCAGTTTTTATCTCCGAAATCTCATCAACAGTCGGGTCAAGTTCCAACAAGAACGCAGCACATACCGTCCTTGCAAATCTTTCGTTCTCTGACCTTGACGGGATAACAAGGCTCATCTCATTTTTCATATTCATACTCTTACACCTCTCGTTTTATTCATTTGCGATATTCCTTTTTGCAGCGTATCGCTTACAATAACCAATGAATTTAACCCTGACATCTCCATTAGTCTTTTTATCTGCTCGCTTGCATCAAAAATTATTATAGCTCCCCCTAACGCACTAACCGTTTTGTAACGCCCGATTATCATTCCTATTCCCGATGAGTCCATAAAAGACACACGGCTAAAATCAAGTGCTATGTTTACTGCTCCCGTTCTTTTTATCTCTCGTTCAAGACACCTTCTTATGTAATCTGCACTATGATGGTCAATCTCACCCGATACCCGCATAAGAACCATTCTGTGTTTTGCAATAATAGATGTTTCCATTCGTCCAAAAGCTTCCCCTTTCAATAATAATTAAAAAGCCAAATGGCTTATCAATTATTATTTCTCTCTTATAAT
>JAXJPK010000154.1:0-3661 GCA_036311705.1 Clostridia bacterium | reverse complement strand
GCATCCGTATCAGCCGCATACATTAAGACATTATACAGGTGCATTGACAGATATAAGACCTGCAAAGACAGAATTTTATTTTTAAGGAGAACTGGATATGAGAAAAACGGTTTTAGTTACAGGAGCTTGCATAAATACAGGTGTTGATATAGTAGAGAAATTTGCAAGCGAGGGATATAATATAGTTTTCACCGGGCGAAATCCTGAAAAAGTAAATGCAGCAGAAAAGTCTTATAAAGAAAAATTTAAGGATATTGATATTATAGGTTACCACATCGACTCTTTAATAGATAGTACAACAGTAGATGAATCAGCAGTAAAAGAAATGTTTAGGTCCCTTGATGAAAAGAACATATTTATAGATACACTTGTGTTGAATGCTGCCGATCAGGGATTAAACATGGAAATATTCAAAAATCCTTTAACAGATTTTATGCGTGTTATAAATACTAATATGACATGGAATTACTGTATGTGTGAAAATGCGGCTATGAGAATGAAGGAAAATGGCGGAGGCAATATAGTTTTTGTGAATTCTAATACGGCGTATCGTGTTATTCCAAACAGAATAGCGTATTCAGCTTCAAAAAGCGGTCAGCTTGGTATGATGAGAGCATTAGCTTTTGATTTGGGTAAATATAATATTCGCGTCAATGCAGTTTTACCGGGTATGATCAAAACAGACCGCTGGGACAAAAATCCCGAATTTTATAAAAATGTGCCGTCACGGTTTACACCAATAGGCGATGTTGCGGTAGGCAAGGATATTGCCGATGCGGTATGGTATTTTGCGGCTCATGCACGAAATACAACAGGTGCAGAATTAGTAGTAGACGGCGGAAATACAATACAGTTATATCCAATAACAAAAGTTGATACAGACTAACATATTAGCGAAAACCAACCGACATTCCAATCATTAGATCACAATAATCTAATGATTGGAATGTCGATTTTTAATATAATAAATTAATTATAATATTCTTGCTTGACAAACTAATTATAATAAAATATAATATTCAGGTAATCCTTGGTAAATATATAAAATTACGGGAGCGACAGAAAGGGAATAGAACAATGACGAAATATGAAAATTTAGATTTAATTCATGAAAATACTATGAAACCGAGGGCGTATTATGTTCCATATGATACTCTTGAAAAAGCAATCAAAGGCGATAAAGAAAAATCTGAATATTACACTGTTTTAAATGGAGAGTGGGATTTTAGATATTTTGCAAGAGATATAGATTGCCCTGAAGTTATTGATAATTGGGACAAGGTTAATGTACCATCCTGCTGGCAGATGACGGGTTATGAAAAACCGTACTATACTAATGTGAACTATCCGTATCCCGTCGACCCGCCGTATGTTCCTGACGATAACCCGTTGGGTGTCTACAGAAAAACAATTAATGTGACAGCAAAACAGGCTCATAGAGAGAATTACATCATTTTTGAGGGTGTATCATCTTGTGTTGAGCTGTTTATTAACGGCGAATATGTGGGTTTTTCGACTGTTTCGCATTGCACCTCGGAATTTAAAATAACACTCAATGAGGGTGAGAATGAGATTGTTGCAAAAGTGCATAAATGGTGTGTCGGAAGTTATATGGAGGACCAGGACTTTTTTAGAAATAACGGCATATTCAGGGACGTATATTTGCTGTCAAGAAATAAGGGACACTTATTTGACATAGAAATCGGTTTTGACTCAAAAGGAATATACTGTGATTTGCCCCATACCATCTACGATTCAGAGGGACATAAAACAGACCTTTCAAACCCAGTTTTATGGAATGCGGAAAAACCGTATTTATATACTGTGATTGTTGAAACCGCAGGAGAGTATATCCCGTTTAAAATAGGATTGAGAGACCAGGCTGTGAGCAGTAAAGGAGAGCTTTTAATTAATGGTGTAAGCGTGAAATTAAAGGGAGTAAATCATCATGACACTCATCCGTTTGATGGATATGTAATGGATTATGAGTTTATGAGAGATGAACTGCTTAAGATGAAAGAACTCAACATCAATGCTATAAGAACATCGCATTATCCCCCACAGGAAAGATTCATAGAATTGTGTGATGAATTGGGATTTTATGTTATTGATGAAGCAGATATTGAAACACATGGTTTCCACAACTGTGATTGCCATTGGTCATATGACAAATCACTGATTTGGCCATGCAAAAATCCGGATTGGAAAGAAGCGTTCGTTGATAGGGCGGAACGTTTATTTGAGCGTGACAAAAACCACACTTGTGTTATAATGTGGAGCTTGGGAAATGAATCAAACTATGGCGAAAACTTTGATGCAATGAGCGATTTTATACATAAAAGAGAGAAAAGCATAAAGGGAACAAGCCGTCTTGTTCACTATGAGGGCACATCAAATTTCGTTAGCGAATCGGAAAAAGACCCCGATTCTGTCGATGTTGTAAGCCGTATGTACGCTACGCCCTATGAGATAGAGAAATACTATTATGAAACAGGAGATAAAAGACCATTCGTTTGGTGTGAATACTGTCATGCAATGGGTAACGGCCCTGGGGATATTAAAGATTACTGGAATGTAATAAACAGAACTCCGTATATGATCGGTGCATTTATTTGGGAGTGGGCAGACCATGTTGCACCGAATAGTGAAGGCAATTTATGTTATGGCGGCGACTTTGACGAGGAAACTCACGATGGCAACTTCTGTTGTGACGGATTGGTGTTTTGTGACAGAAGCTTTAAGGCGGGTTCATTAGAGGCAAAGGCAGTATATCAGCCACTCGGAACAGAGCTTTTCGGTAATGTTTTGACAGTGTATAATAAATACGATTTCACAAGCTTTGATGAGTACGATTTTGCTTGGGAGATTACCGCTGATGGTAAGACGGTAAATAGTGGTACGCTAAATTTAAGCACAAAGCCGCACGGAACAGATACAGTTAAGCTCAAACTTGATATCCCAAATTGTAAGTATGGAGCATACCTGAATATATATATGAAAGATAGAAATGGGAAAGAAGTAGCCTTTACTCAACATGAATTATGCAGGGCAACAGCACTTGTTTTGGGAGAGGGCAAGGCAACGATAACAGAGCAAGGTGAATATGCGATTATATCGGGTAATGGGTTTGAATATAAATTTAATATGCATTACGGATATCTTGAGAGTATTAACGGCTTGTCGGAGTCACCTATGAAGCTGTCTGTTTGGCGTGCACCTGTCGATAATGACAGATATATTGTTACAAAATGGATGGACGAAAACTATAACAAGACGCATAATAAGATTTATGATGTAGAGGTTTGCGATAATGTTATAACCGTGAAATGCGGATTATCGGCTGTTTCGCGTTCAAATTTCTTTACATATATTGCTAAATATACATTCTTTGCAGATGGCAGAATAGATGTATCACTTGATGGTAATTTTGATAAGCAACGCACTTATTTGCCGAGATTGGGATTTGAATTTGAAACGAAGGAAACAAAATTCAAGTATTTCGGTTATGGACCGTATGAGGCATATATTGATATGCACAATGGCTCAAAAATGGGCATGTATGAAAGTACGGCACAAGATGAATATGTTGATTACATAAAGCCACAGGAGCATGGTAACCATATGAAGACAAGAATGCTCAATATTGAGGACAAGATTGAGT
>JAXJPK010000153.1:0-8359 GCA_036311705.1 Clostridia bacterium | reverse complement strand
TTCGTAGGCGTACGATGGTACGGGAGAGTTTATTTCCGCGAAAAGCACACAACAAAGGCATTCCTCGATGGAATGCCTTTGTTAATTATCGCAAGCCGCCTACTTTAAACTTTTATTAAATTTACTAAATATCGTGCGGTCTGACCGATTTGTCGACAGTCTGAACGAAGTAGAAAAATCTACTTCGTTTTGTATATTTAGAAACTCAATCTCTCATCAAGATACCTTTCAAGGTCCTCTATCTTAACTCTTGTCTGCTCCATTGTATCTCTTTCTCTGATTGTCACTGCTCCGTCCTCAACAGAATCGAAATCGTATGTTATGCAGAACGGTGTACCAATCTCGTCTTGTCTGCGGTAACGCTTGCCGATTGAGCCTGCGTTATCATACTCACAGTTATATTTCTTTGAAAGTCTTTCGTAAATCTCTGTTGCCTGGTCGTCAAGCTTCTTTGAAAGCGGAAGAATTGCAGCCTTAACAGGTGCAAGTGCAGGGTGGAACCGAAGTACGACTCTTGTATCGTTTCCGTCAAGCTCCTCCTCGTCGTATGCCTCGCAAAGGAACGCAAGAACAACACGGTCACAACCCAATGACGGCTCTATAACATACGGGATATACTTCTCGTTTGTTACGGGGTCCATATATTCAAGGTTTGCACCCGAATGGTCCATATGCTGTTTTAGGTCGTAATCGGTTCTGTCTGCAATACCCCAAAGCTCGCCCCAGCCGAACGGGAACATAAACTCGATGTCCGATGTAGCCTTTGAATAGAATGCAAGCTCCTCGGGTGCATGGTCACGGAAACGCAAGCTTTCCTCACGCATATTCAATGACTTCAAGAAATCTATACAGAACTGCTTCCAATATGCAAACCATTCAAGGTCTGTATCGGGCTTACAGAAAAATTCAAGCTCCATCTGCTCGAACTCACGAGTTCTGAATGTGAAGTTACCCGGCGTTATTTCGTTTCTGAAAGATTTACCAATCTGTGCAATACCGAAGGGCACTTTCTTTCTTGATGAACGCTGAACATTCTTAAAGTTTACGAATATACCCTGGGCAGTTTCGGGACGGAGATAGATTGTGTTCTCACTGTCCTCTGTAACGCCCTGGAATGTTTTAAACATAAGGTTAAACTGACGAATGTCTGTAAAATTCTTTTTACCGCATTTGGGGCAAACGATTTCATGGCCGTCAATGTACTCTTTAAGCTGCTCGTTTGACCAGCCGTCACAGCATATGTCTGTGTTATGCTCTACAGCATAGTCCTCAATAAGCTTGTCGGCTCTGTATCTTGCCTTACACTCCTTACAGTCCATAAGCGGGTCCGAAAAACCACCCACATGGCCTGATGCAACCCATGTTTCGGGATTCATCAAAATTGCACAGTCCACGCCTACATTATATTTTGATTCCTGAATAAACTTCTTTCTCCAAGCATCCTTTACATTGTTCTTAAGCTCTACGCCAAGCGGACCGTAATCCCAAGTATTGGCAAGACCGCCGTAAATCTCACTTCCCGCAAAAATGAAGCCTCTGCCCTTACAGAGTGCAACAATTTTATCCATCGTTTTATCAGTATTATTCATCTTTTCTCCAACCCTTTCCGCTCATAATAAAATTGAGATTTTATCCTGATTGTTCTCACATAAAATAAATAATGAATATTTTTTTACATTATATTATATTTTATAATAATCGCTCATATTTGTCAAGCATTATTTTAACTGCATATACAGACTATTCAAAATAAGGTATTAATGAACATTGTTGACATAACAACATATTAAAAAACGAAATTGTTTGGTGATTTTTTAATATTGCAAAACGAAAAGCTTTGTGCTACAATATCTATGTTAGAAAATATGTATCAGTAAATAGTGTATGTGGAATTTTAGCCGACAAAATCGGCAGAAGGAGTTAAAATGCAACTGATATCTTCAATTAATACTGCGTTATGCGTGTTTTTTATGATATGCTACACATATCAGATGTATTACATAGCAGTACCGTTTTTTAAGAAAGATAAACCCCACAAAGAAACAAAGAATAACAAATTCGCTGTTTTGATTTCCGCAAGAAACGAGTCGGCAGTTATACAGAACCTGCTCGACAGCATAAAGGCACAGACATATTCATCAGACCTTATTGATGTGTTTGTCACAGCCGATAACTGTACCGATAACACAGCAGAAATTGCACGCAGCTGTGGTGCGTATGTATATGAAAGATTTAATAAAGTTAATGTGGGTAAAGGCTACGCACTAAACTATATGCTAAAGCATATTGACGCCGAAGTAGGGCTCGATAACTATGATGCCTATATAGTATTTGATGCTGATAATGTGCTTGACCCCCACTATATTGAGGAAATGAACAAGACCTTCTCTGACGGATACGATATAATAACAAGCTATCGTAACTCAAAGAACTACGGCGATTCGTGGATTTCGGCAGGATATGCACTTTGGTTCTTGAGAGAGTCGAAATATCTTAACTATTCAAGAATGTTGCTTGACACAAGCTGTGCAATTTCAGGAACAGGGTTTTTGTTCAGCAATGCAATAGCAAAACGCCTTAACGGTTGGAAATATTATCTTTTAACAGAGGATATAGAATTCACCGTCGACCATGTAATAAACGATTACAAAATCGGATTTTGCAAGGATGCAATTTTGTATGACGAGCAGCCGACAGAGTTCGGGCAGTCCGTACGCCAGAGAATGCGTTGGGCAAAGGGATATTTCCAGGTTTTCTGCAACTACGGAACACGCCTTATAAAAGGCACATTGTCAGGAAAGAATTTTTCATGCTATGATATGTCAATGTCAATCTTGCCTGCGGTTGTGTTCACAATTTGCAGTGTTGCGATAAACGGTACGGCGTTGCTTGCAGGGCTTATTTCAGGGATAAGCGTTAAACCCGTTGTTGATGCACTTTTGGGTTGCTTCGGCGGAATGTATTTAACACTCTATATTATAGGTGCTATAACAACCGCTACGGAATGGAAAAAAATATATTCAACAACAGCTAAAAAGATACTATATACTTTCACTTTCCCGCTGTTTATGATGACATACATACCCATAACGATTGCGGCATTGTTTAAAAAGGTTGAATGGAAGCCTATCGTTCACAGCAAAGCGAAAAACCTTGCTGATATAACTAATTCAAGGTAAAGTCAAGAAAATGCAAAAGGGGCTGTTGCCTTTAGTGCAGACCGTTCAAAGGCTTAAAATGGCATCAAATCAATGCCTGTTAAATTTCATATAACAAATTAGGGGGTGTTGCTAACGCAACACCCCCTTTATTATTCATCAGTTAAGTAATGCACGGTCATTTGCGAACTCTTTGCCGCTTAAATCTGCGAATTTTTTCAGCAAATCATCAACCGTCAAATTTTTCTTTTCCTCGCCGCTGACATCATATATGATATTTCCCTCATGCATCATTATCAATCTGTTACCGTGAGTTATGGCGTCCTTCATATTATGAGTAATCATCATTGCAGTAAGGTTGTTCTCGGAAATAAACTTCTCCGAAAGCTCCAAAACCTTTGCGGCTGTTTTGGGGTCAAGAGCAGCCGTATGCTCATCCAAAAGCAACAGCTTCGGTTTTTGTATAACCGCCATAAGAAGCGTCAATGCCTGACGCTGTCCGCCCGAAAGTAAGCCGACTTTACTCGTCATTCTGTCCTCAAGCCCAAGTCCGAGTTCAGCAAGCATTTCCCTATAGATGGTTTTTTCCTTTGCGGTTATTGCCCACTTTAACCCACGCTTTTTACCTCTTCTGTATGCCAGGGACATATTCTCAACAATCTGCATATCTGCACCCGTACCCATCATCGGGTCCTGGAATACTCTTCCCAAATACTTTGCACGCTTATGCTCGGGAAGTCTTGTTATATCCACGCCGTCAATTTCAATACGGCCGCTATCTACATTAAACACGCCGCAAATACTGTTCAGAAGTGTTGACTTTCCTGCACCGTTACCGCCGATAATCGTTACGAAATCGCCCTCATTCAAAACGAGGTTTACACCTGTCAACGCCTTTTTCTCGTTAACTGTGCCTTTATTAAATGTTTTACAAATATTATTAACCTTAAGCATTGGGCTTTTCCTCCTTTGACGGTCTAATTTGAGCCAATTTAGTTTTCCAATACGGCACGCCGAGGAAAACTGCAACGACTAACGCCGAAAGAAGCTTCAAATCGTCTGCACGCAAGCCCATCTTTAATACAAGTGTTATAATAATATAGTAGAGTATTCCGCCGACAACCGCCGATGCAAGCCGCATTGCAAAATTCTTATAAATCTTGCTGAACAGTACCTCGCCTATGATAACTGCGGCAAGACCGATAACTATAGCACCTCTGCCCATATTTATATCGGCAAAGCCCTGATACTGTGCGATAAGTCCGCCCGAAACAGCAACTATGCCGTTTGAAATCATAAGTCCCAAAACCTTGTTTCTCTCGGTATTAATTCCGTTCGCCCTTGACATATGCGGATTGCAGCCTGTTGAACGGAGCGACATACCAAGCTCTGTTCCAAAGAACAAATATAGTATCGCAATAACAATTGCCGCAAATATAAGGCTTGTCACAAATGCCGCATTCACATTAAAGCTTGAAAGCAATACGGAATACTTACGAACATTTAACGGCAGGTTTGCCTTTTGCATAATACGCAAGTTTATCGAGTATAGAGAAAACTGTGTTAAAATTCCGGCAAGAATTGCAGGTATTCCGAACTTTGTATGGAAAATACCCGTTGCCAGGCCCGCAAGACAGCCCACAACAAACGACAAAAATAGTGCCGGTAAAACAGGGATATTGAGCTGGGTAACGCATACTACAAGGACCGCTGCACCCGTAGTAAACGAGCCGTCAACCGTTAGGTCTGCAATGTCTAAAATTTTATATGTTATATAAACACCTATCGCCATTATACCCCAAATGATGCCTTGAGTTGCAGCACCGGCAATTCCGATTGATGCTAATGTATCAAATAATGAACCGATTATTGCCATTATCCTTTTTCCTTTCTATTAACAAAATTTTGCAATGGCAAAATGCCATTGCAAAATTCGCTCTTTATCTTTAATAAGCTATATTATTCTGCTGATAATGCCTCGTATGAATCGGGAACTGTTATACCAAGTGCCTTTGCACGATCTGCATCATACTTCTTCTTGGGAGTTGCCGCAAACTTGATGTCCATTGTTGCGGGGTCAGCACCGTTTACAAGGATTTCATATGCCATCTCGCCGGCAATCCTACCGATTTCGTCATACGAAATTGAAAGTGTTGCAACGCCACAGCCCTGGCAGATACCCTCTTCACCCGTGATAATCGGGATGTTTTTCGGAGCTGCAATACTGTCTATAAGAGCCGTGTTTGATGCTGCTGTGTTATCTGTCGGGATGTATAATGCATCCATCTTGTTGCAAGCTGTTGTAACAACTGCCGCTACATCGTTTGAGTCAGAGAATGAGAATTCCTCTGTTTCGTAACCAAGTTTCTTTAGTTCGTCTGCAACTATATTAATCTGATACTTTGAGTTAGCCTCGTTTGAGCAGTAGATTAGACCGATTTTCTTTGCATCGGGAAGAAGCTCCTTAAACATTGCTGCCTGCTCCTCAAGCGGTGCAAGGTCACTTGTACCTGTAACATTCAAGCCCGTTGCTCCTGACCAATCGTCAATTTCAAGTGCTGTTGCATAATCTGTGATTGATGTACCAACAATCGGAATGTTCGGTGTTGATGCATATGCAGCCTGCAATGCAGGTGTTGCATTTGCAAATATCAAATCAACGCCGTCTGACACAAATCTGTTTGTGATTGTTGAGCAAGTTGTTGAATCGCCCTGTGCGTTCTGCTCATCAAATTCAACCTTATCACCGAGCTTCTCTGTAAGAACAGCCTTAAAGCCTGCCGTTGCCGCATCAAGTGCCTCATGCTGAACAAGCTGGCAAATGCCTACTCTATAGACCTTATCCTCACCTGCTGTCTGATTGCTTGTGCCGCAGCCTGATAAGCCGATTGCTGACATAATTCCTGCCAAAGCTAATGCCGTAACTTTTCTTAACTTCATCTTTCATTTCTCCTTTTCTCCGATAAATTAACCAATTTTAACATAATTTATGCAAAATCAAGTTTTAATCTCTCTTTATTTTATCACAACATAATAAATCAGTCAAGAATATTTTACAAGTTTTTGTGATTTTTTACCGATTTTCTCCAACATTATAGATATGTATCGGCCGCATAGCGTTATATCTGTATGTCGAGAGCTGCCTGCAATCACTGTCATTGGTATGTGCGGCAACTAAAACGGAGTCGGGCGTGCCGTTGCCCCTGTCCACAACAACGGGCGAATGGTCAAATCTTTCACCATTCCCGAACCGAAGCTGAACTATGTCACCCTCCATAATGTTACGCAGCGGTACAACCTCGCCCTGCGGACCTGCACCCTTGTTACTTATAAGAAATCTGTAGAGTTCATCAACTCCCGTCCACGCAGGTGCTCTATCGCCGACGCTTATGTAATACCAGCCGAATGTCGGAGTGTAATTCATCACCTGTGCACCCGCATAAATGCACTGCGACGCAAAGTTTGTGCAATCCCCGCCCAATTTTGAGAAATCAAAGTATCTCGGGTTGCGTCTGTACGCCCATTCTTGTGCATACAACACTGCATTTTCTCTGTTATACATCATTTTTACATACCTCCAATCACCATTTATTGTAATTTTTCCATACATTATGGCTCATTTTTTTCAAGTTTTATACAAATTTTATAATATTGTAAAAAAATTACTGATTTAATATAGACATTTCTAAAATTTATGTTATAATATATGTATGTGGACATATGTAGTATATGACTGCTATATATAGAACAATTTTTTATGAGGAGGAGATTCCAATGGCAAAAAAGTATGTATATCTTTTTTCTGAAGGAGACGCTACAATGAGAGAGCTTCTTGGCGGTAAAGGTGCAAACCTCGCTGAGATGACAAAGCTTGGTCTTCCCGTACCGCAGGGTTTCACAATTTCAACCGAGGCCTGCACACAGTACTACGAAGACGGCAGAACAATCAACGATGAAATTCAGGCTCAGATAAACGAGCACATCGTTAAAATGGAAGAAATCACAGGTAAGAAGTTCGGTGACTTGGAGAACCCGCTATTAGTTTCGGTTCGTTCAGGTGCAAGAGCTTCAATGCCCGGTATGATGGATACAATTCTTAACCTTGGTCTTAACGAAGATGTTGTTAATGTCGTTGCACAGAAGACAGGCAACGAGAGATGGGCTTGGGACTGCTACAGAAGATTTATTCAGATGTATTCTGATGTAGTTATGGAAGTTGGTAAAAAGTACTTCGAGCAGCTTATCGACGAAATGAAAGAAGCTAAGGGTGTTACAGAGGATATCGACCTTACAGCTGATGATCTTAAGGAGCTTGCTAACCAGTTCAAGGCTGAGTACAAGTCAAAGATCGGTCAAGACTTCCCGAACGATCCGAAGGAACAGCTTATGGGTGCTGTAAAAGCAGTATTCCGTTCATGGGATAACCCGAGAGCTAATGTATATCGTCGTGACAACGATATCCCGTATTCATGGGGTACAGCTGTTAATGTACAGGAAATGGCATTCGGTAACTGGTCAGACGAATCAGGTACAGGTGTTGCATTTACTCGTGACCCCGCAACAGGCGAAAAGAAGCTTATGGGTGAGTTCTTGATGAACGCTCAGGGCGAGGATGTTGTTGCAGGTGTTAGAACTCCGCAGCCGATTTCAGCTCTTGCCGAGGTTATGCCGGAGGTTTACGAGCAGTTTACAAATGTTTGTAAGACACTTGAAAACCACTACAGAGATATGCAGGATATGGAGTTCACTATCCAGGATAGAAAGCTATTCATGCTTCAGACAAGAAACGGTAAGAGAACAGCTCAGGCTGCTCTAAAGATTGCTTGTGACCTTGTTGACGAAGGTATGAGATCAGAAGAAGAGGCAGTTGAGATGATCGACCCGAGAAACCTTGACACACTTCTTCACCCGCAGTTCGACGCAGCTGCTCTTAAGGCTGCTACACCGATGGCAAAGGCTTTGGGTGCATCACCCGGTGCTGCTTGCGGTAAGGTTGTATTCACAGCTGATGACGCCAAGGAATGGGCTTCAAAGGGCGAGAAAGTTATCCTTGTTCGTCTTGAGACTTCTCCAGAAGATATTACTGGTATGAAGGCTGCTCAGGGTATCCTGACAGTTCGTGGTGGTATGACATCTCATGCTGCTGTAGTTGCTCGTGGTATGGGTACATGTTGTGTATCTGGTTGTGGCGACATCAATAT
>JAXJPK010000152.1:0-3333 GCA_036311705.1 Clostridia bacterium | reverse complement strand
TTAAATGTACGAAATCCGCAAACAATGCGGATTTCAACATCAATTTTATTCAATAAGTCTTTATCAAACATTGATTTTATGGCATTTTAAGCCTTTGAACGATCTGCGCTAAAGGCAACAGCCCCTCAAAAATAATTGTTTTAACAATGTTTTATGAATTTATTTATATTGAAACATATAAATTTGCTGTCAAACGATCGGCGATGTTTTTTTACAGCCCCGTCTGCATATACAAGAGGTTTATAAAGAATTTATTATTGCCACCACATCATCCTCGGCAAGATTTGTGGTGTTCACAAAATAGTATATACCATTTGACAATTTATATGCATTGTATCCGCTGCCTGCCTCGGAGACGCTTCCGTTAAGTGACGCATCAAACAACGGTCCCTTTGATACCGTAATCCGTACCTGACCTCCTCGGCACGCATACGAAAGAACAACAGTATCGTCAGTGGGTGTGCCGTTTTCGTCAACATCAAGCTCAATCGTTTGCGAGCCCGTATAGGTACCGCCTATTCGGCTTGCTATGTTTACTCCTATGTAATTATAGTACCTATCTATATCCCAATTTTCGGTTACAACCAACGGAGTATCCCCCATTCTTGCGGTTGAAACAGAGTAAGCTGCAGGCTCGTTCTGCGGAGCAACTTCCTCGTCCTCGGATACCGTATCAGGCTCATTTTTAACCACTGTTTTCTCGGTCGGCTTAACAGACGGAGCCTTTGCCGTTGCAACAGCATGTGCTGTAGCAGCCGTCTTTTTATCGGTTTGGGCAGTCGGTTTCGGTTTTTCGGTTTCGGACGCATCATCTGTACCCCTAAACTCCGCATAAGGAATTTGGGTTGAAACAACCGTTTCGGAAATTACTCCGTCTGTGTTTTCTTTAAACCCATACTCATGCACTGCCGCAAATATCATAAACGCCGCAGCAACCGTTCCTATAGTCGCCTTTAGCGGTGATACTGACCTCTTTTGAGGCTTTTGATTGAGAATTTTTTCACGCAATTCGTCACTTGCGGATATTTTATCATATGTAAGTTTATATTCCCGTCTTAGCTCGGCATCATCCAATGCTCTCGTCCCCCTCCAATATACTTTTAAGCATCTGCCGCCCTCGGTGCAGTTGTGATTTCACCGTTCCGACCGACGCATTTGTAATTTTTGCTATTTCATCTATTTGGTATCCCTCATAGTAGTGCAGGTGAATTACCGTGCGGTACTTTTGGGAAAGCTTTGCAAGTGCATAGTATAAATCACTCTCTTCTTCGTGCGTATAGGATAAATTCTCATCTAATTCAGAGGTTTTCCTAAACCATGCAGACGAGAACAAATCCTTTGTCAAATTAATTGTCACACGCAAAAGCCATGCTTTTAAATGCTCCTCACTCTCGAACTGCTTTCTGTTGCTCATAAGCTTTAAGAAAACCTCCTGCGTGATATCCTCTGCATACTGATGAGAATTCGTGCGTGACAACGCAAGTCTATAAATAGTATCTATATACTTGTTTGCAATTTCATCATATGTATAACGATACATCTTTAAAAGCCCCCCATAGCAGTAAATGTACGGCGTACATTTACCCTACATTAATAATACGATTCACAACCCCAAAAGGTTGCACTTTTTAAACAAAAATTATTCCTGCTATCAAATACGCAATAAACGCACAAACCCACGCAACAGCACACTGCCCGAAAACAACTCCTGCCGCCCAATGTCTGCCCATTTCTCGCCTGATTGCCGATACAGCCGCGACACAAGGAGTATAAAGCAAGCAGAATACCAAAAACGACCACGCCGATACGGGAGTCATAAGTCCCGCTATGCCCGAGCCACACAGCACTGTAATAGTAGACACAACGCTTTCCTTTGCCATAAATCCCGCAACAAGTGCTGTACATATCCTCCAATCGCCAAAGCCCAAAGGCTTAAATATCGGTGCTATAACACCTGCCAAAGTCGCAAGTATGCTTGAGCTTGAACTTTCAGAAACATTTAATCTTAAATCAAAGGTCTGCAAGAACCATATGACTATTGATGCAATAAAAATGACGGTGAACGCTCTTTCCAAAAAGTCCTTTGCCTTATCCCATAATAATAGCATAACATTTTTCAAGCCAGGCATACGATAATTGGGAAGCTCCATAACAAACGGAACAGCATCGCCGCGAAATACCGTTTTACTGAGAATAAATGCCGCAATTATGCCCACTATTATGCCTATTAAATACAGGGTAATCATAACCAGACCGCTATTCCCTTTAAAAAACATATTCGCAAAAAATGCATAAATCGGCAGTTTTGCCGTACAACTCATAAACGGCGTTAATAAAACCGTCATTTTTCTGTCTCTCTCACTTGGCAGCGTACGGCTTGACATAACGCCAGGTACTGTACAGCCAAATCCGATTAGCATCGGTACAATACTTCTGCCCGAAAGCCCGATTTTTCGGAGGATTTTATCCATTATGAAGGCTATTCTTGCCATATATCCGCTGTCCTCAAGCATTGACAGAAAGAAAAACAGCGTTACAATTATAGGCAAAAAGCTTAACACGCTTCCGACGCCCGTAAAAATCCCGTCAACCACAAGCGACTGTATGATTGGGTTAACCCCCAACGATACCAATGCACCGCTCACAGCCTCCGTTAAATACCCTATCCCCGTTTCGAGAATACCCTGAAGCCATGCACCTATCACATTAAAGGTTAAATAGAACACCGCCGCCATAACGAAAATAAAAATCGGTATTGCGGTATATTTGCCCGTTAACCACCTATCCATTTTTCTGCTTCTTTCGTGTTCACGGCTCTCTCTTGGTTTAATAACCGTTTTAGCACAAAGCCTGTTAATGAACGAAAACCGCATATCTGCCATTGCAGCGGCACGGTCAAGATTACGCTCTTTCTCCATTTGCGACACAATGTGTTCAAGCATATCCTTCTCATTTTCGCTCAATTTCAAAGCTTCGAGAACTATCTCATCGCCCTCTAAAAGCTTGCTTGCCGCAAAGCGAACGGGTATATCGGCACTCTCTGCATGGTCGCCGATAAGATTCATTATGCCGTGCAGGCATCTATGAACAGCACCTCCGTTTTCCGTCTTATCGCAAAAGTCTATCCGTCCGGGCTTCTCGTTGTACCTTGCGATGTGCATAGCGTGACTTACGAGCTCTTCAATTCCCTCATTCTTTGCCGCAGAAATCGGCACAACGGGGATTCCAAGCTCCGATTCCAGCTTGTTAATGCTTATTGACCCGCCGTTATTTCGCACCTCATCCATCATATTAAGAGCTAACACAACAGGTACATCAAGCTCCATCAGCTGC
>JAXJPK010000151.1:0-3964 GCA_036311705.1 Clostridia bacterium | reverse complement strand
TCACGTATAATATAATTATCCGAATTTTAAGGGATAGTTATATTATTTCTCCTTCCTTTAAAATTTTTCTTATTTGCTTATACCAAAGGTCAGCTGCCTTTGATATAATATATAGGCACTGTGGATTTGTTCATAATTTTTACAGCTTTGACTGGTCAGGAGTGACTCAAACCACAGTTTTTCGCCTTCATTGTTAATCAGTTAGTTAACGCTTTGACGTTTTTATTCGCGTGATTACATTGTCGGAATTCTTGTGGAAAACAACAGTGCTTAATTCTTACTAAGGAGGTTTTATCTAATGTACTTTATTGGTATTGACATTTCCAAGTACAAGCATGACTGCTTTATTGTTTCAAGCGAGGGCGAAGCTCCATTTGGGGTGTTTTCTTTTGAGAATAACAAAGTGGGCTTTGAGATGTTCCTTGATAAATTAAATTCTCTTGATTCTTCCGAAGAAAAGAGAATAGGGTTTGAATCAACATCTCATTACTCATTAAACCTTAAGTTATTCCTTGAAAAACACAATTATACTTTCATGGAATTTCAACCTGCACTTATTAGTCAATACGGAAAAGCTCTATCGCTTAGAAAGACTAAGACCGATGCAATAGATGCTCAGACTATTGCTCGTTGGTTAATGAATGTTGATTACAAACCCTATCCACATTCATTTTACCACAATTATTCGCTAAAGTCACTAACAAGATTAAGATTTTCTTTAATTAAACAAAGAAATTTATATTTAATTAAGCTTACTGACATATTAGACCATACTTTTCCCGAATTTAAACCGTTTTTTAACGATAGATTCGGAGTGACTGCACTACATATCCTTGAAAAATACGGTAATCCCACTAAGATTGCCAACATGAGGACAACCTCTTACGATGAACTCCGCCGTATTTCTCGCGGCAAGTTCTCTATGCAGAAATTCCTTAAGCTAAAAGAACTTGCAAAGGATACTGTCGGCGAATCCAATCATATTTTTGAGCTTGAGCTTTCCTGCATTTTACGACTTTACAAGCAAATTGATGATGAAATCACTAAGCTTGAGGAGGAAATCACAGTTCTCACAAATGAACTAAATCGTCCGACTATGACTATTCCGGGTGTAGGTGTTTTGTCTGCCGCGGTTATTCTATCGGAATACGGCGATGCGACCAAATTCAAGTCTCCGGCTCAGATGTTATCTTTTGCAGGACTTGAACCGGGGTATTATCAGTCAGGGCAATCGGAGCATACAGGACATATGGTTAAACGCGGTTCATCACATCTTAGATGTGCAATTATGAACTGCTGTTTACCACTTATTCAATTCAATATGGTATTCGCCGAATTTTATGCAAAGAAACGAAGTGAGGGTAAACCTCATAGGGTTGCATTATCACACGTTGCCAAGAAACTCATAAGGGTGATTTATACGCTCGAAACCACGAACCAACCTTTTGATGCCGATAAGCTGCGTTGATTATTTCTTTATTTAATTTCTTTTAGACCTTTTTTAAAATTTTACCTAAAAAGGTCTGTTTGCCATGCAATTTTATTCTTTTGAAAAAATTTTTGTTTTTTCTCAAAAACTCTTGACTTTTAATAGTTAGTCACTCCTAACATAGTAAAAATATCACAAAACAAATAATCATCCCAACTGAAGTGGTTTTTGTGAAAAGATAAAAGAGAAAATTACAAGCCAACATTCTGTTTCGTAGCATTCCTTAAGAGCTATTTGTAGTTTAGAAATAAAATCATTTTTACTGTGAGCATAATTTGCCTCATGTATATTTGCTCCTATTGATGTTCCACTTCGTTCAAGTTGATTAGTCAGAGAATAATATCCTTTAATATTTTCACATAATTTGATTATTTTAACAGAAAACTCAACCGATAGATTTCTCAATTTTGATTCAGACATAACACTTCAACTCCTTGTCACAATTATAGCATATGTATCTAATAATGTCCATAAGTGAAATATCAACTTCGTTGATATGAAATAATTTCTATCTAAATTGTGAAATTTGATACTAAAGCATCAAGTGAAAGAAGTTATATTTTAATAGAATTTCATTAAGGGGGTGCATTTTGAATTTAGGGGGTGCAAAAAAGAAGTCTTTCCATCTTCTTGGCATATACGGTATTAGAGCCTGTCTCCTAAATTAATGAAATTATCGAAAATAATGAAAATCATCTATTTCCAAAAATTTTACACGACTAAATTTGCGTATATTTCAGATTTATGAGATTTTCGGCTACTTATCTTTACATTTCCACTTATATATCATGGCACAGCAGAACCGCATATTCACCGTTGCCGTATTTCTCAATAAATTTGCGGCTTTTTTCCGGGCAGTATGATGAGCCTGTAGGTATTCTCTTTTTCAAGCATTCGTGCAAATAGCATTCGTCTCCAGCAATGATATATTTCTCTTCGTTACCGGTAATTTCAACAATACAGGAGCCTTTTGAGTGACCGCCGATTTTTATTGTTTTTACGTTTTGGCAAATTTCTTTTTCATCATCGAACAGGCAAACATTCATACCGTCCGCAAAATACTGTTTTCCCATTTCGTATTCATCACGCTGAATATAAATCTTTGCATTTTTATATTCGTTTACACATTCAATATGGTCATGATGCGAATGTGTAATGATAACATCGGTAATATTCTCCGGTTTTATCCCCAGTTTTTCAAGTGCCTTTACCGGTCCTATGAAATCTTGCATATCAAAGCCCGGCATAGTCTCACAGCCTGCATCAGCCAAAATCAGTCTGTTTTGCGTTTTGATCAGATATATCATAAACACAATGGGGCGAAATTTGTCCTCCGCCCCACCCTGAAATATCATGCTCTCGGGTAAAACTGATTTACCATACTCTATAGGAATAATTTCAATCTCTTTCATCTTACCGTCAAAACTACCTTTCCAACATTCTGCCCCTTATATAAAATATCGTGTGCCGCCTCTGCCTCCGTTATCGGCAAAGTCTTATAAATTGTCGGCTTAACCTCTCCGCTTTCAATCTTCGGGAATACCCTTTCGACAAGCTCGGAAAGTATTTGTGCTTTAACCTCGGGAGTTCTCGAACGGAGTGTGCTGCCTATAATTCTGACATTTCTCACATAGATATTTTTAAGGTCAATTTCCGTTTTTTGACCCGCAAGTGCCGCAATCATTATCCATCTTGCTCCGTGTGTGAGATAGTGTATGCACTTACCCATAATCTCACCGCCTAAGCAGTCAATGGCAACATCTACTCCATGACCGTTTTCGAGTTCTTCTTTAAGAACCTCTGTAATATCCTCTTTTGTTGTAACAACAACTCTGTCTGCATTAAGATGCTTTATTGAATTTGCAATTTCATCTGACAAAACAGTTGTTATAACTCTTACACCGAACGCCTTTGCCATAGGTATAATAACACTTGCAAGACCGGAAGCACCCGCATTCATAAGCAAGGTATTTCCTGATTGTATTTTGCCCTCGATGAACAAATTTAAATATGCAGTCGCAAAGGCTTCGGGAATTGCCGCTGCCTCCTCCATTGTGCAGTTTTTCGGGACAGGCATAAGCATATCATATTTTACTGCCGCATATTCTGCATATCCGCCGCCGCCCAACAGTGCACAGACCTTGTCGCCTATCTTCCAATTTGATTTTGCCTTTGCTTCGTCACCCATTTCAACTATAACACCGGCAATTTCAAGTCCCATCCAGTCGGGGCATCCCGGTGGCGGCGGATAATCTCCCTCACGTTGCATTAAATCTGCACGGTTGAGTGCTGCTGTGTGAATTTCAACAAGCACTTCTTCACTTTTAATTTGCGGATCGGGAACATTGTCCCATCTTAAACTTCTGTCGTCATTTACAAGTATTGCCTTCATAGTATCGCTCCTTTTCTATAATCAGTATCATTTTCCGCACGCTTCAAGTATCAGTTTGTGCAGATTTCTTTCATATTCATATG
>JAXJPK010000150.1:0-7167 GCA_036311705.1 Clostridia bacterium | reverse complement strand
TGCTCTACCAACTGAGCTATACCAGCATAAAACGGAATGGAATAATCCATTCCGAATATAAGCTTTATAATGAGATATGGTTTAATTCATAAGCTCTCTTGCAATCTGATTAATCTCTTTGCCATCTGCTCTGCCCCTTGTCTGAGGCATAACAGCCGCCATAACTTTACCCATATCTTTAACTGAAGATGCTCCCGTTTTTGCGATAGCATCCTTAACTATTTCTACCAGCTCATCATGAGTAAGCTGAGCAGGCAGATATTCCATCAGTAGTTCCATTTCTCTTTTGAGTTGGGCAATCAAATCTTCACGCCCACTTTTTTCGTAATCCGGAAGCGAGTCTCTGCGTTGCTTTAACTGCTTTGCAATTACGCCCAAAACACCCTCATCATCAAGGGTTGTTTTGTTATCTTTTTCATATTGAAGAACGCCGGCTTTAATGAGTTGAACAACATTCTTGCGAACCGTGTCCTTCTCACGCATAGCCGCCTTTAAATCCTCTTGTAATTTATCCTTAATAGCCATACCGTGCCTCTATTAGAACTTTCTCTTTCTGGCTGCTTCTGACTTCTTTTTACGCTTTACGCTCGGCTTTTCGTAATGTTCACGCTTTCTTACTTCAGCCATAACGCCGGACTTTGCACACTGACGCTTAAATCTTCTCAATGCACTATCAAGCGTTTCATTTTCCTTAATTCTGATTTCAGACATCCTATATTCCCTCCCCCCGGCAAGTCAATTACTAAACGGACTCGATGGAAATAATTAGTGTTTACAAATAACTTGTACAACACACCTAATATTATACTACAAGGCAAGTTACTTTGTCAAGTATTAAATAAAATTTTTTAATAATTTTGCCATTTATATTTGATAAAACTGCTTGATTTTAAGATTAGAATATTATATAATATATTGGAATAAAAATAATGGAGACAAATATGAATACAAATTATCAAAAAATCCTTGATGTAACCATAGCCGATTTAATAAAAAATAATAAGCGTCCGTCATTATTGTTACACGCTTGCTGTGCTCCATGCTCAAGCTATGTTCTTGAATACTTGAATGAATATTTCGATATTACTGTATTCTTTTATAATCCAAATATCTCATATCAAGACGAATACACAAAAAGAGCGGATGAACTCACAAGGCTGATATCTGAATTACCGCACAAATATGAAATAAAAGTTATTAACTGCCAATATACACCCTCTGAATTTAATGAGATTGCAAAAGGTCTTGAAAAAGAGCCCGAGGGTGGATTGCGTTGTATAAAATGCTATAGATTAAGACTTAAAGAAACAGCTAAAGCCGCCAAGGACGGCGGATTTGATTATTTTACTACTACTCTATCTATAAGCCCGCATAAAAACGCACAAGCACTTAATGAAATAGGTAAAGAGCTTTCTGAAGAATTCGGAATAAGCTATCTGTTCTCTGATTTTAAGAAACGAAACGGATATAAACGCTCGTGTGAGCTGTCACAAGAATATAATCTATACCGTCAAGACTATTGCGGTTGTATTTATTCAAAAATAAATAAAAACGAAGTATAAACAAAAAAAATCCCCATCGCTTTGCGATGAGGATTTTTTTGTTATAACATTACAGCCAATCTATCATTTATTGCTCTTAAGAATCCTTCTGTATCAACCTTTGTTTTATCTTCAAGCTTTGACATTGCATATAAATCGCCTGTCATAACGCCTTCCTCAATTGTCTTAATAGTAGCCTTTTCAAGACAATCAGCAAAATGAACAAGCTCATCGAGATTATCCATCTCTCCACGCTTTCTTAAAGCTCCTGACCATGCAAATATCGTTGCAACAGAGTTTGTAGATGTTGCCTCACCCTTTAGATACTTGTAGTAATGACGCTGAACTGTACCGTGTGCAGCCTCGTATTCATACACTCCGTCAGGTGAAACAAGAACAGATGTCATCATCGCAAGCGAGCCGTATGCAGTTGCAACCATATCCGACATAACATCGCCGTCATAGTTTTTACAAGCCCAGATATATCCGCCCTCTGAACGGATTACTCTTGCAACAGCGTCATCTATCAATGTATAGAAATACTCTATTCCGTTTGCCTCAAACTTCTCTTTGTACTCGTTCTCATATATCTCTGCGAAAATATCCTTAAATCTGTGGTCATATTTCTTTGAGATTGTATCTTTTGTTGCGAACCATACATCCTGTTTCAAATCAAGTGCATAGTTAAAGCAAGCTCTTGCAAAGGATTCGATACTATCATCACGGTTATGTAATCCCTGGATTATTCCTCCGTTTTCAAAATCGTGAATCAATTCTTTTGTTACATTACCGTCCTTGTCAGTCAAAACAAGTTCAGCCTTTCCGCCTGTTTCAGGTACACGCATCTCGACATTCTTATATACATCGCCGTAAGCGTGACGAGCAATCGTTATAGGCTTTGTCCATGTAGGAATATACGGAACAATACCTTTAACAAGAATAGGTGTTCTAAAAACTGTACCATCAAGCATAGCTCTGATTGTGCCGTTGGGTGACTTCCACATTTCTTTTAAGTTATACTCCGTCATTCGCGCAGCATTCGGAGTGATTGTTGCACACTTAACCGCTACGCCATACTTCTTTGTAGCCTCAGCACTGTCTATTGTAACCTGGTCATTCGTCTTATTACGATTTTCAAGTCCAAGATCATAATACTCTGTTTTTAAATCAACATACGGGTTTAAAAGGATTTCCTTTATCATATCCCATATAACTCTTGTCATCTCGTCTCCATCCATTTCAACGAGCGGCGTTGTCATCTGAATTTTATTCATTATGTATATATTCCTCCGATTTTAGAAAAGATTTTATTTCTTTGATGTTTTCTTTACAGTTTCTTTTTTCTCAACTGCCTTTTTAGCAGGTGCTTCTGCCTTTGCTACAGGCTTTTTCACTTCAACTTTCTTTGCAGCCTTCTCTGTCTTTGCTGCAACAGTTGATTTTTTTGTTTTTTTTTTAGGTGCAGCTTTCTTAGCAGGAGCCTTGTACTCGGGGATTGCTGCCTTTAATGTAGCAAGCTTCTCGAAATCGCCCTTTGCAGTTGCCATACCCTTTTCAATTGCTTTATCAAGAGTTGTCTTTCCTGCAAGGATATCCATAAGTGATTTTCTTGCAATATCAATAACAGCGTCATTATCACGGTAATCATAACCCTCTACCACAAGTTTACCTGACTCTGCTTTGAAGTAGAAAGTACCTCCGCAGTCTTCATCTGACAAAGTAACCTGAACAGCCATATCAGCAAGCTTTGTTGCATCAACAGTTGCAAATGCAGTTGTGATTTTCTTTAATGCGTTTTCAAATGTCATAATAGTTTCTCCTTTCAGAAATAACATATCACTCTACAGTAGTAGTATATAATAAATTGGTTGTTATGTCAAATAATTTTGATTTTTTTGTTACTTTCAATAACAAAATAATGCGATATAGGCAATCTTTTAGGATAAATTACTCTGTTTCGTTGATTTGGGCAGCCTTTAATGTGTTTTTCATAAGCATTGCAATAGTCATCGGACCTACGCCTCCAGGAACAGGAGTTATTGCCCCCGCTACAGGTTCTGCACTTTCAAAGTCAACATCACCCACAAGTGTTTTCGGTGCAATTCTGTTAATGCCTACATCTATTACTACCGCACCAGGCTTTATCATATCCCCTGTTATAAAATTAGGAATTCCAACAGCCGCTACAAGTATATCTGCCGATTTTGTCTTTTCTCTCAAATTCTGCGTTTTTGAATGGCATACGGTCACCGTTCCGTTTTTATGCAACAATAGCATTGACATAGGCTTGCCGACAATGTTTGACCTTCCTACAACGACACACTCTTTCCCGGCAACATCTATTCCCGATTCTTTTATAAGCTCCATAACTCCTGCAGGAGTGCATGGCACAAAATCGTAGTTACCCGTCATAATTTTTCCTACATTTACGGGATGAAAAGCGTCGACATCTTTTTTGGGGTCGATTGCATTTATTATTGCCTCTTCATTAATATGCTTCGGTACAGGAAGTTGACATAATATTCCTGAAACACTATTGTCTTTATTCAATTTATCAATAAGTTCAAGAAGTTCAGTTTCCGTAGTTTCAGCGGGGAGCTTATACTCAAACGAATTAATTCCGATATACTCACACGCCTTTTTTTTATTGCTGACATAGACTTTACTTGCCGGGTCTTCTCCCACGAGAATTACCGCCAATCCCGGATTTATTCCTCTTTCCTTTAGACGCTTGGTCTCTTCTATCATCTCGTCCTTTATCCTGTCCGACACTTCTTTTCCTCTTAACAGCTTTGCCATATTTATTTCCTCCTATTTTGTTATTCTCCTTTGGCACAAGACACTCGGGTCTATTGCCTATTAAATCCTCTCTGCCGACTTTTATCAAAGCCTCTCTTACAATCCCAAAGTTTTCAGGATTTTTAAACTGCAACAATGCTCGCTGCATTGCTTTTTCTTTTGGGGATTTTGCCACAAACACCTTTTTCATTGTGAACGGGTCAAGCTCTGTATAATACATACATGTTGAAATTGTGCCTGGTGTTGGGTAAAAATCCTGCACCTGCTGCGGATTTATCTTGTTTCGGTTCAAGTATTGTGCCAACGCAACAGCATCACGGAGCGTTGACCCCGGATGGCTCGACATCAGGTATGGCACAAGGTATTGCTTCAATCCAATTTTTTCGTTCAGTCTGTAAAACTTTTCGGAAAATTCGTTATAAACACTATTCTTAGGCTTGCCCATATGGCGAAGAACATTATCGGATATATGCTCAGGTGCAACCTTGAGTTGTCCGCTTATATGATACTTTAGCAATTCACGAAAGAATGTATCATCCTTATCTGCCATTAGATAGTCAAATCTTATTCCCGAGCGAATAAATACTTTTTTAACTCCGTCAAGATTTCTGAGCTTTCTTAACAAGTTCAAGTATTTGGTATGGTCTATTTTCATATTCTTGCAAGGCTCCGGATATAAACAGTGTTTCAACTTACAAGCACCAACGGCTTTCTGCTTATCGCACGCCAATTCACGGAAATTAGCAGTAGGCCCGCCAACATCATGTATATACCCCTTAAAATCAGGGTCATTTATCATCATTTTTGCCTCTTTTATAAGGCTTTCATCACTTCTCGATGTTACTATTCGCCCTTGGTGAAATGCTAACGCACAGAAATTACAGTTGCCATAGCAGCCCCTGTTTGCCGCTAGCGAAAATTTAACCTCCTCAATGGCTTTTATTCCGCCGTATTTCTCATACATAGGATGATATGCACGGGCATAAGGCAGGTCATAAACAGCATCAAGCTCCTTTGTATCAAGCGGCGGTTGAGGCGGTAATTGAATGAGGTATCTGTTTCCATGCTTTTGAGCAAGTGCCTCACCTATATACGGATTTTGTTCAATATACTGCTCTCTGCATGATATTGCATATTCTTTCTTGTTGTCTGCACAATCCTCATAAGACGGGATTTCTTTATACCCGTCTGCACTTGATGATATAAAGCAGGTTCCTTTTACAGTACAAATCGCTCCTACTTCAACACCCATATTGAGCATATCAGCAATCTCTACAATCTGTCTTTCACCCATACCATATATTAAAATATCCGCACGGGAATCAAACAGAATAGAGCGTCTTACTTTATCAGACCAATAATCATAGTGGGCAAAACGCCTTAGGCTCGCTTCAACACCGCCAATAATAATCGGAATATCTTCAAAAGCTTCACGAACTCTGTTGCAATATACGATAGTCGCACGGTCAGGACGATGCCCTGCCTTATTCTCGGGTGAATACGCATCATCATGACGCTTTTTCTTGCTTACGGTATAGTGGTTTACCATACTATCAATATTTCCTGCAGTAACAAGAACTCCAAGCCTCGGTCTGCCAAACTTCTTGAAATCCTCTACGCTGTGCCAATCGGGTTGAGGCAGCATAGCAACACGATATCCTCGGCTTTCAAGCACCCTTGAAATGATAGAATGGCCGAAGCTCGGATGGTCCACATACGCATCTCCTGTTATATACAAAAAATCATAATAATCCCATCCCCGTTTTTGCATATCCTCTTGCGAAACAGGCAGAAAATTATTCATAAACATCTTCCTCCGAAGGTTCATCAAACAGCATATCGGCGTGGGATATCAAAACATCACGAGGCTTTGAACCGTTAGGCGGAGATACTATACCCCTTGCCTCCATTTGGTCAATTATTCTGCCTGCTCTTGAATAACCAACACCTAAACGCCGCTGAATCATAGAAGTTGAAATCTTTCCAAGCTCAACAGCAAGCTTAATCGCATCGTTTAATAACGCATCGCCGTCATCCTCCTTGTCAGGAGTTACGCCATTCTCCCCTAAAGAAATTCTTTCAATATGTTCCTCCAAATCCTCACGATAATGATTTGAGGGTGAGGTTTCTTTTATATATTCAACTATTCTTTCCACCTCTCCGTCAGAAACAAACGCACCCTGAACACGAGTTGTAGAACGGGCACCTGTCGGATAGTAGAGCATATCGCCCATTCCCAACAGTTTTTCTGCCCCTGCTTTATCAAGAATAGTACGGCTGTCCACTTGTGATGATACAAAGAATGCAATTCTTGTGGGGATATTTGCCTTGATAAGACCTGTTATAACATCTACAGACGGTCTTTGTGTTGCAATAATCAGGTGAATTCCTGCCGCTCTTGCAAGCTGTGCCAAACGACAGACATAATCCTCCACCTCTTTTGCGGCAACCATCATAAGATCAGCAAGCTCATCTATGATAATAACAATCTGCGGGATTTTCTCGCCGCCCGTTTTTTCCATAAGCTTATTATACATTTCAAGCTTTCTGACGCCTGCGTTTTTAAACAAATCGTATCTGTGCATCATTTCCGATACAGCCCAGTTCAATGCTCCTGCCGCTTTTTTAGGGTCAGTAACAACGGGTATCAATAAATGCGGAATATCGTTATAAACACCAAGTTAAACCTGTTTTGGGTCAACCATTATAAGCTTAACCTCACTCGGGTCAGACTTATATAAAATAGAAGTAAAGATAGTATTAATACATACGGATTTACCCGAGCACGTAGCACCTGAAATCAATGCGTGAGGCCACTTTGCAATAT
>JAXJPK010000149.1:0-4473 GCA_036311705.1 Clostridia bacterium | reverse complement strand
CTAATGTGTTTACTATTGCCTGTACCTTGCGGTAATTATAGCCTGCCTGTGTGAGCCTGTTCTTTCTCTCGGCTCCGTTACCCCACTTACCTTTAATAACCTCTTTTGCTATCTTGAGGTTTATGTCTTCCTTGACTACTGCAACTGGTGTAGTTACGGGCTTAACCTCGGGCTTAACCTCGGTAACGAGATTAGACAAATCAACATCACCGTCAATGCCTTTAACCCTGCCTTTTGAGGTGTACTGGTGGAGATACAAACTATCAATGCTGGGAAGGGTCTTCTTTGTTGTCCACTTAGCTACCCACTTATAAGGGATTTCTACTCCCTTGAGATAGGTCTTATACCAGCTTTCATTTGCGTAGACACCGACTTTCTTGTAGCCTTTCTCGGTCATAAACGAGATAAATTCCGTAGCATTTGCTCCTGCCTGATTTTCAGTACCCTTTTCCTCAAGGTCGATAAATACGCCCAGCGTAATAACGTCCTGATATTTACGGATAATGTTGTCAACAGCGTTAAGTTCTTTCTTGAGGGCTCCGGGTGTCTTTGCTTTGCTATAGTAATAAACGCCAACGGGAATACCACAAGTAAGACATCCGTTAATATTTCTAACAAAGGTCTCATCCTCCTTGGTGCCGTTATAGGCTCTGATAATGGCGCCCTCTACCTGGGTGGCTACAAGCCTCCAGTTGATTTCGCCCTGCCATTTGCTTACATCTACAATCATTTGCCATCATCCTCCCCCGTCTTATCTAACTTGTCCATAAGTCTGTTAAGGACAAGCGTGTTGTTGTTTATTGCTTCTGTCATAGCATCCATCTCCTGCTTGTGGAGCTGGTTACTTTCCTTAATGTCGTTGCGATAGTTGTCGTTAGCCTTTGCAAAGAAATAAGCCATACCAATGCAAGCAACGATAGGGAAACCCAGTGAACCGATAAGAGTTACGATAGTGTTTGCGTCCATAATAAGCCTCCTTTGTGATTTACTGAAAACATAATACGACACAAAATAAAAAGCGTCAAGAGGGGGTTATTTCTTGACGCTTTTCAGATATGGTTTTGGAGAATACCAATGGCCTATAAAAGTATAATACCATAAACAGGCCACAAAGTCAACTATAATACTCGCAAAGTACGATATGTCTTGATGTAGTTCTTGACCATTGATGCCGTCTCGTTTGTGTCGTAATACCACTTGTTGTCAGCATAAAGAGTCCAGAGCCACTTGAAGAAATTACCTCTGCCTAAGCCGTAGATATGCTGTAGGTCACGGATTTCATCGTTAGTAAGGATGATGGTGTCATCATAAACCTTATTAGAACACTCGTGACAATTAACGATTACGCCACGGTCATCGGTGTTTACTATCTCTACCTGGAGCATTGCATCACCACAGTCTATCCTTATGGATTTATCCAGGACCTCTTCACCTTCAACGTGAACTATGTGGGGAGCCGGGTCAAAAGACCAGGTTTGCTCGCCACCGGTAATAGAGGTGAGCCTGGGATTATTGAATCCGTAGAAGAGCCTGTTTATCTGAGTTTTAATGGCACTCTGCTTGAGACCAATTATCTCAAAATAAATATGGGTGCCCTTCTCGGTTACTGTGCTGCGGTGCTCACCGACTTTAAGTTTCTTTATCTCTCTGCTGATTTCCAGTTCCTTAAAGTAAGTGCTGTGAGGGTCGATGGTGTTGGCAAGCATTACGATGATGGGTGTCTTCCTCTTACGAATGATGGTCGAGCACAAATCCATAAAGTCACAGAACTCATTAGGTCTGTAGAATTTGCTTATGAACTCATCAAACAGGATTAAATCACCGGTAGGGGCGTTATAGGTACTCTTGTAGTCAAAGTTGTTGTCGATGGAGAGGAAAGACAAAAACGGTGTTTCGGGAACATCGATTACTTTGCCATTGTCATCGTAGTTACAAAAGTAGGCTTTCTTCCAGTGGATATAAATACCGGAGTACTTGCCGTCTGTAACCTCTTTGACATACATACCGTCGCCATAAGTAAGGATAACCCGGAAGATTTCACCGGCCACGGAGGGCTTAATCATATCCTCGGTCTGCCTTACATACTGGGTGATGGTGCCGTACATCTTATAAAGTATCATGCCGACCAAAAGCCAGTTGGTAGTTTTACCACTGGCTCTTTCGGACATATATACAAAGAACTTGTTATCAAGCACGGGTGCTGTACTGGGGTCAAATATTGGGTCGTGTACCTTTGCTTTCCTGATAATGCGGTGGTACTCCTTGAATACTGCCGACCAGTCAATTATCATCCCGTGCTCTTCTTTATTGTCGTAATATTTAATCTGCGTCATATGTCTCCTCCCAAAATGTTGTTACCTCTCTGTTTTCGATACAAGCGTGAAGCTCTTTCTCACTGCTTACTATCATAGCGAACTGACTTACCTCTGTCAAATGACCGTTTATGTTCTCTACACGAGGCTTTGTGCTAACTCCCTTAGGGTTGTAGCGGATTATGGTACCGCCACAGTCAGCAAATATAGTACCTGCTGTAAGATTATCGATGCTGCCGAGTTCCTTTACTCTGTTGTTATCATTACGACCGTACTCACGAACACCTGCTATTGTAGTCTTGAGAATCAGCTTACTCTTTGTGTTATGAGGTATATAACGGTATGCGTAGCATTTGCTGTGTAAGAAACGGAACTCATAAATGTCCTCGCCTTCGTCATCAAACTGGTTGAAATAAATTTTCTTGCCAGAGCCAAGGGTTACATACCAACCATTTGCATCGTCCTGCTCACGGAATTTCTTGTTGTAAGCCTCTATCTTCTTCTCTATCTCGGGTGTGGAGATATAGAATATGGAGTCTGTGTCGGCATAAAGGAAATGGTCATAACCTACTACCTCAGCAAAGAAAAGCAACTCGTTACGGGCCAGGGCTGTTGTCCAGCATCCAAGCTGATAGCTCATAAATGAACTCTGGCTTGAGTAGTAGCTAACGAGCTTGTCATATACATCGTCCTCAGTGAAATTAGCCCTATTCCAGTTACAGTCTTCGTCCTCTTCAAAGCATTCGCGAACGGGGTCGGTGGCTGTCATTCCATAAATGGCGTTGAGCATTCCCTTTGCGATGAGGTTCTGGAGCTTTGCCTCGTGTACCTCGGGGGAGAGTTCATCATAACCCTGCTTTAACAAACTCTTAACAACCTCTTTTGTCTCGGATTTCTCAAGCATAAACTGCTTAACGGTCTCGGTGATGTAGCCGGGGAAAGTGCCACGCTTTGAGGTGTATACCTTATGGATGGTATAAGTAAAGTTATACTGCCTGCGGAGCCACTTAAGGTCAAGTTCATTTACTACTACAAGAGAGGTTCCGAACATTCTGAGGATACGGCCATTATCAGTGTCCATAACAAGCTTACCTACCCTGTGCTTGTAGAACTTACTCTCCTGAGCGTAAGGAAGGGTAACACCATCCTTTATCATCAGGTTTGTTATAGATATAGCTGCAAGGTAACAGTTGCCCTGAGCAAAAGCATCATCCAGGTCTTTAAGCAGGAACTCAGGGTCATCAGGCTTGCGGTTATAATAAAGTCGAAAAGCTGTGGCAGGGCAATATCCCGTTATCTGCTGTGAAGGGTAGTGGGATACAAAGTCACGGTGCTTTATGATGATATTAGGGTTATTGAATTTCTTGCGTAACTCACTAACCTTTATTGTCTGGTCTATGTAAAAGCGGTTGCCATGGGTAAGGCCACCTGCAAACTCTTCCTTACACATAGAATAACAGTCTTCGGAGAGAGCTGTGTGTACAAAGAACTTGCGATTATTGGTTTTGTGCTTATAAAAGTTCTTCTTGGTAGCCCTACGCACATAACCAGTAGAGGTTAAAGGCATAGTCCATATTTTGTCGTTGTGGATGGCAAGCTGCTTGTAGATACACTTATCCAGAACTACTACGTCACGGAACATATAGTCCCAGTCCCTCTTATAAAGGGGTGTATCCTGATAGCGTACCTTGTTGTAGTCGATAGCGCCAACGAGCTTACCACATTCACGGCCTAACAAATCCTTTGCCCAGCTGTCCAGGCTCTTCTGTGCGATTTTAAGGGAGTCACGGAACTCTATGCCACCGATACTGTAGCTTATAAGCCTGTGAGCAGCTACGGCAAGAGTATTTCCACGGCTCTTATATTCATCCTCTATGAATTTGTGAAAGTAAGTGTAGTCATAGCTGAGGTTGTGTACAAAGCAAATAATCCTCTTTTCGGAGGTTAACTCGTTGACCTTTGTTATTTTAGCCAGGGCACTGATTAACTGGGTAGGCTTACGACCATAAACCAGATAACGGGTCTCCTCATTCTTGGGATATGAGAAAGACCACTGGTATATCCAGGCTATCTTCTTTTTCTCGTCATCCTCATCGTCTGCTGAGGTCTCGGTATCGAGTGACATAAAGTCCTTACCGATAATGGATACTCGCTTGGAACG
>JAXJPK010000148.1:0-3893 GCA_036311705.1 Clostridia bacterium | reverse complement strand
TTACATTGGTTGTCTTCCAGAGTACGAAAAACCTTATTGGAGTGGTTATTGTGATATACCCGATGGCACAGAGTACAAAACCGCAGAAGAACTAATCAATGCACCTATATGGAATGGAAAATCATTAAAAGAACGATGGGAAAATGTTAGAATATGTCATATAGAAGGCATCTCACTCAATGAGTGGTTAAAACAAAAGCACAATAGCAATCAATAATGTTAATTATTTTGCTCCATAAAATTTTAGCCGTATAATCGAATTAGTAAACAGCAAGGGCTTTGCCTATGCGTTGCATACTGTTGACAAATTCGTTTTATACGGCTATTTGGGTAATTAGGGCAAAATGATTACTTATACACTAAAGTGTGCCGAGAGAATTGTGTAACGCAATAGAACCCCATTTTTGGGGTTTTGAATATAAACACATTACCTTGTCTGTTTTCGTGCCTTTTAACCGCATAAAACAAGCGATTTTCAACCTCTACTGCATTACATTTTACCCCTTATATGAGAAAAAGCACACCACACGAAAAATGTGATGTGCTTAACTTTCTGCAACCCTTTGACAGACCGTCAATACCTATACTGTTTTATTGAGGACTGTCAAATGCGGATTTCTTTTTTTTGCAGAAATCGGGGCTGTAGGGAATGTTAAATAGTTTCTGACAGATAATAAAAGGAAATCTGCAATTTTACAGATTTCCTCAAAAATAACTGTTTAACAACGCATTCAAACGATCGGCACTGTTTTTTTACATCCCCATTTTCAGAGGTTTATTTTATTACATTTTGTGCCGCTGCACTTGCCAGCTCTGCCGGAATTTTATTTTCAATCTCCTGTGCAGCATGTGCTGCAAGCTTTGTAAGAAGCTCTTTTTGACTGTTACCGTCACCCGAGCCTGCCGATATTCTCACATAACAGCCTCTGTCATAAACATTGATATACGGATATGCAATATAGCAATCCTCGCCTATGCCCGTAACGAATTCCATATCACCTCTTTTAACCCTGTTGCTCTCATAGTCTGTCCAAATCTGGTTTGTTGAAAGTGATTCGGAAAACTGTTCAATCTGTACAGTTACGGGGTCACCCGGCTCATCATCGCCCGATGTTACATATGTAACACTTGTTGTACTGCCCTCGCTGACGATTCCGTCCTTGCTCACCGTCATTGTAACGCCCGTTATATCCGAGACCGTTTCAACACTTATAAGCTTATCAGGGCTTATTTTCTCCATTTTGCTTATGTCCTTTATTGCAGAATTCTTACCGCAGGATGCCATAGAAACCGCAAGGCAAAGACACGCTGCCACCATAGATATTCTTTTCATATTAATTCTCCAATCCGCCGCATTGCGGCACACAAAAGCTTATTTAAGTTTAAGCACTTCCCGTACATTCTTCTTTATATTTTCAGCTGTTAAGCCATACTCCTCAAACAGCTCCGCCGGCTTACCCGATTTTCCGAATCTGTCAGTACCTATTATCTTTACGGGGCATGGAGCAGACTCGCAAACAACTTCAGTAACCGCACTTCCAAGACCGCCCATAATATAATGCTCCTCAGCTGTAACAATCGCACCCGTTTCCTTTGATGCCTTTATAATAATATCCTTATCAATAGGCTTAATTGTGTGGATATTTATAACTCTTGCCGAGATTCCCTCGCTCTTTAAATCCTCTGCGGCTTTTAGTGCCTCCTGTACCATAAGACCTGTAGCGATAATTGTTACATCACTGCCGTCTTTAAGCTCAACACCCTTACCAAGCTCAAACTTGTAATCAGCACTGTTGACATCCTCAACAGCCAATCTGCCGAATCTCATATAAACAGGGCCCTCATAGTCGATTGCAGCTTTAACAGCAAGCTGTGCTTCTATATCGTCTGCCGGGTTAATAATAACCATTCCCGGGATTGTACGCATTAGTGCCAAATCCTCAAGACACTGATGAGTTGCACCGTCCTCACCTACAGATATACCTGCGTGAGTTGCACCTATTTTTACATTCAAATGCGGATATCCGATAGAGTTTCTAATCTGCTCAAACGCTCTGCCTGCGGCAAACATAGCAAAAGTTGACGCAAATGCAATCTTGCCTGTCGATGCAAGACCTGCCGCTACACTCATCATATTGCCCTCTGCAATACCACAGTTAATAAATCTTTCAGGGTACTTTTTCTTAAATGTATCCGTTTTTGTTGACTTTGAAAGGTCGGCATCAAGAACAACAATTCTCTCATCACAACCGTATTTAGCCAATGCCTCACCATATGATACTCTCGTTGCTTGTTTTCCCATTATAAAGCCGCCTCCAATTCTGCTATTTTAGCATCAAGCTCTGCAATAGCCTGATTAAACTGCTCCTCGTTCGGAGCTGAACCGTGCCACTCTGCACGATTTTCCATAAATGATACATTCTTGCCCTTTACGGATTTCATTATAATTGCCGTAGGCTTGCCCTTGCACGCCTTAGCTTTTTCTATTGCGTCATAAAGCTCGTCAAAATCGTGGGCACTGCAGACTATAACATTCCAGCCAAACGCCTCAAACTTCTTGTCAATCGGTGTGGGATTCATAACCTCTGTTACATCACCGTCTATCTGCAAGCCGTTAAAATCAACAAATATCGTCATATTATCCAAGTGGTAGTGAGATGCGAACATTGCCTGCTCCCAAACCTGTCCCTCCTCAAGCTCACCGTCACCAAGAATTGCATATACTCTGAAATCCTTGCCGTCAAGCTTTGCCGAAAGTGCCATTCCGCCTGCGGCACTAACGCCCTGACCAAGTGAGCCTGTTGACATATCAACACCCGGTATATTCTTCATATCAGGATGACCTTGCATTATGCTGTCAATCTTTCTCAATGTATAAACATTCTCTACAGGTAAAAATCCTCTCTCTGCAAGTACTCCGTATAGGGCAGGTGCAGTATGTCCCTTTGAAAGAACAAGCCTGTCACGGTCTGCCATTTTCGGATTTTTCGGGTCAATATTCATAACCTCAAAATACAAAAGCGTTAAAACATCAGCAACCGAAAGAGAGCCGCCCGGATGCCCCGACTGTGCATTATACACCCCCGTCAAAGCGTGTTTACGCACTCTGTTTGCGATAATAGCCAATTCTGTTTTTCTTTTTGTATCCATTATCTTTTATCCTCCTTGTATAATATTCCAAAAATTGATTTTGCTTTTCAATTCTCGTTATTTATTCTCATTAATATGTATAGCTTCATACGCGGCTTTCATTATCTCTTCTAAACGTTCGGTCTGTCCTTTCATATAAAGCCAACCCAAAAGAGCCTCAAAGCCTGTTGCCCGACGGTATTCTCCCACATCCGCATTCTTTGGAACAGTGAAAGATTTTGCGTTTCTGCCACGCTTGAAAACGGCAAGCTCCTCATCTGTTAACATTTTTTCAATATATGCAACAGCCTCACTCTGCCCGTGTGCTTTTACATATTGAGTGGTTTTTATGTGCAGTCGATGCACAGGCATATTCTCATTTTCCGAAATCAGTCTTGAGCGTACATATATATCATAAAGCGAATCACCGACATACGCCAAGACAAGCGGATTGTATAAATTAGGATTTTCTATAAACTCAATCATTTTACTATTGACCATTTTACACCGTCAGGCGTATCTTTCAATACAATATTCATTTCTTTGAGCTTATCTCTGATTGCATCCGCTGTTGCCCAATCCTTTGCGGCTCTTGCCTCGTTTCTCTTAGCGATTAGTTCTGCAACCTCATCATCAAGAGATTTCTCGTTTGTTTTTGTAAACAAGCCCAAAACGCCGCCAAGCTCACGAATCATTGACAGTACGCTGTCAATCGCAGCCTTTCCCGACGCACTTGTTATCTTTGTGTTTGCAAGATACACAAT
>JAXJPK010000147.1:0-8260 GCA_036311705.1 Clostridia bacterium | reverse complement strand
GATGTATCAAAATACGCATTTGTTTTTAAGAGATATTCCTCAACTTCATCCCATTGGCTGAATCCGCCCATATGTGCAAGGATGATAAAACTGTCATCAACCTCGTTTAATAAACGCCACATTCTTGGTACTGTACCTTTGAAAGGGGGTTTTATGCCCGTGTCATATCCCGAATGAATCATAACATACATTCCAAGCTCGGTTGCTTTTTTAACAAGATGAATAAATTTCTCATCGTCTGCATTGACGCCTTGATAATCCGGGTGCAGCTTTATGCCGAGAAAGCCTCTCGATTTAAGATTTTTTAATTCCGATTCGGGATTATCCATATACGGGTGCAGAGAGCCAAAGGAAATTATTTTATCACTTCTGATTTGTTCGGCAAAATTATTTATCGTGGTATGCTGCTGCGGCTTCGTTGCAATGGGCATAATTATGCTTTTGTCAACCCCTGTCTTTTTCATATCCTCCAAAAGAAGCGGGACGGTGCCGCCATAGCTGAGAGTCTGATCAATATTATATGTGTGCTTCATATTATCCAAAAGAACACTTAATGTCCTTTCGGCAATAGACTCGGGGAATGTATGAACATGGAAATCTATAAGCATTTAATCATCTCTTTCACGGTATTTCTCTAAAATGTATATTAGCATATTTATGTATAAAAAGCAAGGAAAATAAACAATATAAATTATAAATAATTATTCTTGTATAAATTATAAAAATATGTGAAAAATGTAGTATTCTGCCAAAAACCCTTGACAATGAAATTCGTTTGGAGTAAAATACAGTAGTGTGGGTAACCATATTTTTTAGGAAAGGAAGATATAAATGAAAACGGTATATTTAGATAATAATGCAACAACAAGTATAGCACCTGAAGTTGTTGATGCTATGATGCCGTATCTTACTAATATATGGGGCAATGCTTCGTCTGTTTTTTACGAAGTAGGTCAGAGAGCTGAATCTGAGCTTAAAAAGTTAAGAGAAAGCGTAGCAAAGAATATAGGTGCTAAAAATTCAAATGAAGTTTACTTCACTGCATCAGGCTGTGAGGCTGATAACTGGGCGATTAAGGGCTGTGCGTTTGCAAACAAGCGTAAAGGCAATCACATAATAACAACAAAGATTGAGCATCATGCAATTCTCGGTGCTTGCGAATTTCTTGAAAAGCATGGGTTTAGCGTGACATATTTGGATGTTGATGAAAACGGTCTTGTGAGTGCAGAAGATGTTGAAAAAGCAATAACAGACCAAACAATCCTTATTTCTGTTATGACTGCAAACAATGAAATAGGTTCTGTTATGCCGATAAAAGAAATTGCGGAGGTGGCAAAGAAGCATAAGGTTATTTTCCACACCGACGCTGTTCAGGCTATCGGTCATATGCCCATAAATGTTGAGGATTTGGGCGTTGATATGCTATCATTGAGTGCGCATAAGTTTCATGGCCCAAAGGGCGTTGGAATGTTGTATATAAAAAACGGCACGAGAATAGACAATCTTATACATGGAGGCGGTCAGGAGAGAGGAAAGCGTGCCGCAACCGAGAATTTGGCGGGAATTGCAGGTCTTGCGAAAGCTCTTGATATGGCTGTATCAAATCTTGATGAAAATGTTAAGCATATGACAGCTATGAGGGATAGACTTATAAATGGCTTAAAAGAGAACATTGAGTATATCAAGCTAAACGGACCGTCGGATGAAAGTCGTTTGTGCAACAATGTCAATTTCTCATATGAATTTGTTGAAGGTGAAGCAATTTTAATGCGTCTTAATATGTATGGAATATGTGCATCAAGCGGAAGCGCTTGTGCATCGGGTTCACTTGACCCGTCGCATGTATTGCTTGCAATCGGCGTACCGCATGAAATTGCACACGGCTCAATTCGTTTCAGTGTTGGCGAGGACACAACCGAAGAAGAGGTTGATTATGTTATAAATAAAATGCCGAAAATTATTGAAGGCTTAAGAGCATTGTCGCCTATGTATGAGGCATTTGAAGAGGGCAGACTTGAATCATATACTAAAAAATTAGCGGAGGGAAAATAAATGTATAGCGAAAAGGTAATGGACCATTTTGAAAATCCGAGAAATGTCGGAAAGCTTGAGGATGCTAATGCGATTGGCGAGGTCGGAAACGCAGTATGCGGCGACATAATGAAGATATATATGAAAATTGAGGACGGCATAATTAAGGATGTCAGCTTTAAGACATTCGGCTGCGGTGCGGCAATTGCCACAAGTTCAATGGCTACAGAACTTGTAAAGGGCAAAACAATAGAGGAAGCACTAAAGCTTACTAATAAAGCCGTTATGGAGGCACTTGACGGACTCCCCCCCGCAAAAGTACACTGCTCTGTTTTGGCAGAACAGGCAATTCATGCCGCTCTTAAGGATTACAGCGACAAAAACGGATTAAACCTTGATTTAGGCGAAGTAAAACACGAGTTCGACTGTGCATCATTCCATAAGGCAGAGGCAGAAGAGAAAAAGAATAACGGTTAACATAAAAGAGTGTTGCAGTAATGCAACGCTCTTTTATGTTTTATTATAAAACATCAGCTTAACAGACAATACGCCAATACATACGGCAAAGGCTGATACAAGCCATATGGGGAAAATGACCGAAGCGGGATTTGTTGAGCCTGCGGCGGCTCGGAGTGCAATTATGGTTGTCGGTACAAGCTGAAATGATGTAGTGTTCAGCACGAGCAGCATACTCATATTTTTAGATATCGTATCGGGATGTGGATTTTCAGTGTCAAGGGTTTGGGCTGCAAGTATTCCCATAGGTGTTGCGGCGTTACCCATACCGAGAATGTTTGCGGTTATGTTCATTGATATGTATTCCTTCGCTTTTTCGGAGCTGTTGGGAAACAGCCGTGTTACAATCGGTGCGATAATTCTGCATATAATGCTTGATATCCCGCTTTTTTCGGCTATTTTCATTATTCCTGTCCAAAAACACATAGCACCTGCAAACGAAAACATTGTCGATACCGCACTTTGTGCACCCTCAAAGACTGCGTTAAGTGTAGCGTCCATTTTTCCTGTTGCGGCGGCGGTTATAAGAGATATAATTATCATTAAACTCCATAATACATTCAAAAAAATCACCCCGGAAGAATATATAATTAGTATATTATAAAAAATTATATTGAAAAATATGATTGAATTTGTTATAATATTATGTGATTTATGGGAGTTGATATTGATGAAGAAAAAACTGTTTCCGGGAATTAAGCATTTACCGAGAGGAATGGCATCCGATATTATAAAAGAGGGTTGCATAGTTCTTGAGGGTGGAGCATTCAGGGGAACATATACAGAGGGTGTGCTTGATGCCCTTATGGAAAATGATATAAATATGCAATGCACAATCGGCGTTTCGGCAGGTGCAATGAATGGAATGAATTATGTTTCGGGTCAGATAGGCAGGGCTGCAAGAATGACATTCAAGTATAGAAAGGACAGCCGATATATCGGAATCAGAGCGTTTGCAAAAGATCATGGGATAGTTGGTTTTGATTTTCTATTTAACAAATCTATGGAATTGGAGTGGTTTTCAAGAAAACGATTTAATAATCCAAATCGTAGGTTTGTGGCGGTTGCTACTAATTGCATAACGGGCGAGACAGAGTATTTTGACAGAGATACCTGCGAAAATATTGATGAAGCCGTCAAAGCCTCTGCTGCGTTACCGCTTGTTTCACAACCGGTGGAGCTTTCGGGAATGCCGCATTTTGACGGCGGTTGTTCGTGCAAAATCCCGTACCAATGGGCAATTGATAACGGTTATGATAATATTATTGTTGTAAAAACTCGTCATGATGATTACAGAAAGACAGTTGGGGCAAGTAAAATTGATAAGGTTGTGGGCCTTAAGTTCAAAAAGTTTCCTAAGCTTATAGAATCGCTTGCAAAATCCGACGAAAACTATAATCAGCAATGTGATGAGCTTGATAAGCTTGCGAAAGAGAAAAGAGTGTTTATTATAAGTCCGTCAAAAAATGTTACGGTAGGTCGGTTTGAGGGCGATTTAAACAAGCTTGAAGAATTATACTATTTGGGATATAATGATGCTTTAAACAAAATAACTGATTTAAAAGCCTATTTGGACGATAAAGGTTGAATTTGATTTTTTGCTATTGAAGTAATTGTAAAAGTATGATATACTATGTCAAACTAACGATTTAGAAAAAGATTTGATGAAATTGTTCTGCACAGTTGTTATTCATTTGAGATGAAAAATCATATTTTGATATGTGAGGTGATGTGTTATGAAGTGTAATATATGCGGCGGAGAGCTGCCGTACGGTGAACGAAAGTGCAAATATTGCGGAAATGTTATCAAGTTGAATGTTGATGAGCAAAAACCACATTCCGAGCCGATAAAGCCGGAAAATGAGGTTAAGCCGATAAACAATAACCAAGCTGATGCTAAAATCTATGCAAACAGGCGAACAAACCCTGCTGTTTTCTGCACAAGATGCGGCAGACCGCTTGACGGATTGACACATAAATGTGTTGTATGTGATGCGGCGGAGGTTGGAAGAAGAGTTTATAATCACGATGACAGAGAAAGATTGGAGGCAGAGGAGATGGCAAAGAAAAGAAAAAAGAAGGAACAGCATACTGTACGAAATATAATTCTTGCTATAATCGGTATGATAATTCTGTTCACGCTGACGCTGTTTCTTACATTCGGAAAGTTTTCTGAAATACTTGGTATCGGTGACGGAAAAAATAAAAACCAACAGACGGAAAACACCAATACAAGGCCGCCAAAGGTAACTGCCGACCCGAATTGGGAGGCAACTACAGAGCCTGCAAAAACTGCAACACCCGAGCCTGAGAAAAAGCCGGTGAGGACACCTGTTCCTGCTGAAAAGGGTGACCCTGTTAAGCTTAGAGGCGGAGAGTATCTATATCCCTCCGATACTCATTTAATTTCCATTGATGAGCTTAATGAGATGGACAGAAACGAAGTAAAATATACTTATTGGGAAATATATGCTCGGCATGGTTACACATTTGATGATGACGAATTGACAGACTATTTCGAAACAAACCATAAATGGTATATGCCCACAACTTCTGATAAGGCAAAAGTTGAGTCCGAGTTTAATGATATTGAAAAGCGTAATATAACGACAATATTTGATTATCAAAAACGAAAAGGCTGGAGATAAAAAGGGGGGTGTTGCGTTAAGCAACAATCCCCTTATATATTCTTATAATCCTCCATTATCTTTTGTCTTGGGTTAATTTTATGTATCACACGCAAAACACATTTTCTTAAAAACATATTCATACACCAAAGCCTGCAATATAATCGGTATAATCTTGACTCATTCGGAATATATTTTTCATCACGATAGAATCCTTTTGCAACAGCGATTATGTTTTCGTCTGTGATGCCGTATTCGCAAACACATTGGTTGTCACCGCACATAATATAGCCTTTTTCATTCTTGCCAAGACATCTGTGCATAATCTGAGTACCGTCAGACCGTTTATATACCGGTAAATCATATTTTTTAAGCCCTTTACCGTCATATTTTACAAGATATACGCTGTCACGGCGGTTGCGAAGCATGGGATACATACTCGTGCCGACAGGAACAGCAATAAATTCGCCCGTGGAATTTATATAATGCTCAATGCGAGTTTCGTCCATAAAATAATCTCCTTAATTATTATATATGAATATTATATCATCTTTTTATAAAAGATACAATAGTATAATGAAAAATTTCAAAATCCTGTGTATTGACTTACATATTGTTAAATGTTATAATTTTAAAGGGTAAAATTAATTGGGAGATATGATATATGATTAGAATAGGGAAAAAATTAAAACTTACGGCAGTCGCAGTGATTGCTGCTGTTTTGATGCAGAATATAGCATATGCAAGTATATTGGGAACGGCAAACGGCGGTTGGCAGACCGATATGGGCGGCGGTGCTGTTTATAGTAATAATGTATTTGTATCTGAAAGTGTGGGAAAGCAGACAGAAAATCTTGTTGAATACACGCCCAACAGCGAATCTGTTCCGATTGTTGTAAATGGTTCGAGCATATACGGTTTAAGGACGATTACATCTGCTTCAGATTATATGAAAAAGAATAATCTCCGTCCGCTTGTCGGTATTAATGGTGACTTTTTCTCGACAAAGACGGGAATACCTATGGGATATACAATAACTGACGGCAAAATCCTGTCAAAGGAGAGCGGTGTGCAGGATGCTGTTGGATTTTGCGAGGACGGAACAGGTTTTATTGACAAGCTCGGCATTGACGCTTCATTAACCTTTAACGATAAGAAAATACAAATACAGTACATCAACAAGTGGGCTCAAGAGGGATTTAACTGTGTATATATGTTAGACAGCAACTTTTCAGACACCACAAAAACTGACTTTAACGCCTTGTATGTCATCTGTTCGCCAAAGGAGGGAGATTTATCGCTAAATTCGGAAATGAAGCTTGTGGTCGATGATGTATATATAAAAGACGGTGCAATAAAAATACCGAGTGGTAAATATGTATTTGTTATGGACCCGAATGGAAATGCTGAATATTCGGAATTTCTTTCAAATCTTGCAAAAGGTGATGTGTTGTTATTTAAAAATTCGGTATATGGTGCAGAAAGACACGATTGGCAAAATGCTAAATATGCAATTTCGTCTATAGGCGGACGGTTGATAAACAATGGTGTAATCGGAACGGGATTTAGTGCAGGTGCTGCACCGAGAACGGCAGTCGGCATAAAAGAAAACGGCAATATTATTTTCTATACAATTGACGGACGGCAGAAAAATTACAGTTATGGCGTTCAGATAAAGACGCTTGCAAGTCGTATGGCAGAATTGGGTTGCATAGATGCACTAAATCTGGACGGTGGCGGCTCTACGGCTATCGGCGGTGTATTTCCGGGCTCTGAATCGTTTCTTGTTTCAAACAGACCGTCTGACGGACGAGAACGCAGATGTGCAAATTATCTCTTTTTACAGGATTTACGCCAAAAAACAGGCATAGTGTGGTATGTTGATTGGAAAAAGATAGATAATTATAATTTTATGGCAGGAATGAGCTGCAAACTTGAAGCCGAAAAGGTTTTCGATACCGGCAACTATAAAATGGACGGATTGGGCGGAATTTCGTTTGAGGTTGAGAATAGCGAGGGTGCAACGGCAACCATTGATGATACAGGCTTAATCAAATTTAGCGGAACGGGGCAGGTAAAGGTATCTGTAACGGGTGAAAAATACAGTAAGGTATTCACATTTGAAACATACGAAACACCTGATGAATTAAAGATTATTAACGAGGCAACGGGAGAGGAGGTCACAGAGCTGACCGTAGAAGAGGGCGGAATGATAAATTATTCCCTTGAGGCGGGTGCATATGTGAACAATGTTCGGCTTGAATCCCTGCCGAGCTTATTTAAATGGGAGTCTGTAGGTTCTATGTCCGAAGTTGATGAGAACGGAAATGTTTCGATAAAAGATGATGGCTCAAAATCAGGTATAGTGCGTGTAACTGTAGGTAATGTATCAAAGGAAATACCGATTAAGACAGTAAAAAAATCTACTTTTGCGGATACAAACGGGCATTGGGCTAATGATGTGATTGAAAAAATGGCAGAAAAGGGCATAATAAACGGTTTTTATGAAGATGACAAGGCTGTTTTCAAGCCCGACAGCAATATAACACGCATACAATTTGCGGCAATAATCTCAAAGAGTCTTGGGATTGATACGAATTTGTATCATAATGAACAACTGAACTTCACGGATGCTGATAAGGTGCAGCAATGGGCGGTGGATTATGTAAAAGCAATGGCAAGTCTTGGGTATATAACAGGGCGTTCGGATGATGGTGGAAAAACCGTATATTTTGCACCTGATGACAGCATAACAAGAGCAGAAGCATTTACAGTAATCGGCAGAATTCTTAATAAAACTGATGGTAGAGAGTTAAATTATACTGACAGCTCGCAGATACCGGATTGGGCAAAGGGAGCTATTTCTGCACTGTCGTCAGAAGGCATCATTAATGGATTTGAGGATAACTCGATTCATCCCCATAGGTTTATCACAAGAGCAGAGGCGGCTGTTCTTGTTGATAAATCGGGCATTTGAAATGTTATAATTGACATTTATATGTTGTTATGGTAGAATTATGTATATCCACTGATTTAAAGGAGTACTGTTTATGCAGAGAGAAAGGTTAAGAAACAGACTGGGATTT
>JAXJPK010000146.1:0-3103 GCA_036311705.1 Clostridia bacterium | reverse complement strand
TAGAATCTTAAAGAGAACCAGCCATATCACATTAGTGGTTAAGGAATTGGAAGACTAATAAGAAGGAGGTTAACTCATGGGACAGAAGGTTAATCCGCATGGACTCAGAGTCGGCGTGATCAAAGACTGGGACTCAAAATGGTTCGCAGGTAAGAGAGAGTTCGGCGACCAGTTGGTTGAGGATCACGAGATAAGAAAATATGTTAAAAAAGTATGCTTCAATGCCGGAATCGCTAAGATTGGCATCGAGAGAAAGCAGAACAGAGTATTCATAACAATCTATGCTGCAAAGCCGGGTATCATAATCGGCCGAGGCGGTGCAGAGATCGAAAAGCTTAAGGCACAGATTGAGAAAATCTCAAACAAGACAGTTAATGTCAATATAATGGAAGTTAAGAACCCTGATACAAACGCACAGCTTGTTGCAGAGAACATCGCAGCACAGCTTGAAAATCGTATCTCGTTCAGAAAAGCTATGAAGCAGGTTATGGGCAGAGCTATGAGAATGGGCGTTAAGGGTATCAAGACTGCAGTTTCAGGCCGTGTTGGCGGTGCAGAAATTGCAAGAACAGAGCAGTACCACGAGGGTACAATTCCGCTACAGACACTTCGTGCAGACATTGATTACGGTTTTGCTGAGGCAAAGACAACATACGGTATCCTTGGCGTTAAGGTTTGGATATACAAGGGCGAAATCCTAAATGTTGCAGAAGGCAGAAAGAAGGAAGCAGAGGCTCAGGCAAAGGATAACAAGCGTCGTGACAACAACCGTCGTCGTGGCGATAAGCCCGCTCGTCGTCCGAACGGCGAAAAGCGTGAGAGAAGAAATAACTCAAAAGGAGGAGAGCAGTAATGTTATTACCTAAGAGAGTTAAATTCAGAAGAGTTATGCGTGGCAGAATGAAGGGTAAGGCTCTTCGCGGCAACAAGGTGACAAACGGTACATTCGGTTTGCAGGCACTTGAGCCGGCATGGATAACTTCAAGACAGATAGAAGCAGCCCGTATCGCTATGACAAGATATATCAAGCGTGGCGGTAAGGTATGGATAAAGATATTCCCCGACAAGCCTGTATCAGCTAAACCGGCAGGTGTTCGAATGGGTAAAGGTAAGGGTGCTCCGGAGTACTGGGTAGCAGTAGTTAAGCCGGGTAGAGTATTGTTCGAGATGGACGGCGTTTCAGAGGAAGTAGCTCGTGAGGCTATGCGTCTTGCAATGCACAAGCTCCCTATCAAGTGTAAGTTTGTTAAGCGTGAGGATGGTGAGCAGTGATGAAAATAAACGAAATCAGAGATTTATCAACCGCTGAGCTTGAGGAAAAGTTGCAGGAATGCAAGCAGGAGCTATTCAATCTGCGTTTTCAGAAGGCAGTGAACCAGTTAGAGAACCCCAAGAGAATTACGGAAGTTAAGAAAACGATTGCTCGTATTCTTACCATTGTTCACGAGCGTGAGCTCCAGGGCTAACTGATATAAAAACGGATTTATATTGCTTGAAAGGAGGCACATATCTGTGGAAGAAAGAAATAGACGCAAAGTTAAAATAGGCAAGGTAGTCAGCAACAAGATGGATAAGACTATCGTAGTAGCTATTGAATATAATGTAAAACATCCGCTTTACGGAAAGATTGTAAAGCGTACCTATAAGCTAAAGGCACACGATGAGGAAAATGTATGCCAGGTTGGTGATAAGGTAAAAGTAATGGAAACAAGACCTCTCTCGAAAGATAAGAGATGGAGATTGGTAGAAATAGTAGAAAAAGTTAAGTAAGCTATTTCGGAAGGAGGATTTCATAATGATTCAGGTACAGACACGCTTGAAAGTTGCCGACAACACTGGTGCTAAAGAAGTTATGTGTATCCGTGTAATCGGTGGCTCAAAGAAGAGATATGCAGCTGTTGGCGATGAAATTATTTGTAGCGTTAAGAAGGCAACACCAGGCGGCGTTGTTAAGAAGGGCGATGTTGTTAAGGCGGTTGTTGTCAGAACAGTAAACATGTCAAAACGTGCTGACGGTTCATATATCAGATTCGACGAGAATGCAGCTGTAATAGTAAAAGACGATAAGAACCCGAGAGGTACTCGTATTTTCGGACCGGTTGCGAGAGAGCTTAGAGACAAAGAATACATGAAGATTCTTTCATTGGCTCCGGAAGTTCTTTAATTTAGGAGGTAGTCGGAAATGAATAAAATGCATGTAAAAAGAGGCGATACAGTAGCAGTAATCGCCGGTAAAGATAAGGGCAAAGAGGGCAAGGTTGTAGCAGCAATGCCCGAAGTAAACAAGGTTATCGTAGAGGGCGTTGCAGTTGCCAAAAAGCATCAGAAGGCAAGAATGCAGGGCCAGGAAAGCGGTATCATCAATAAGGAAATGCCCATCGACGCATCAAACGTTATGAGAGTTTGCCCCAAGTGCGGTAAGCCGGCAAGAGTCGGCGTTAAGACTTTTGAGGATGGCTCAAAGGCTAAGTACTGCAAGAAGTGCGGCGAAACATTTAACGATTGATTGAGGGGAGGTAAACTTAGATAATGAGTAGATTACAGGATAAATATAATCAGGAAATCGCACCGGCTCTCATGAGTAAGTTTGGCTACAAGAGTGTTATGCAGATTCCGAAGATTACTAAGATTACAATAAACATAGGTCTTGGTGAGGCTAAGGAAAACTCAAAGGTTATAGACGCTGCTTGCAGTGATTTGGCTGCAATCACAGGTCAGAAGCCGATATTGACACGAGCAAGAAAGTCAGTTGCTAACTTTAAACTCAGAGAAGGCATGGTAATCGGCTGTAAGGTTACTTTAAGACGAGATAAGATGTATGAATTCATGGACAGATTGTTCAACATTGCTCTACCGCGTGTTCGTGACTTCAGAGGTATTAGTGCAAACGGCTTTGACGGAAGAGGAAACTTCTCATTCGGTATCAAAGAACAGCTCATATTCCCTGAAATCGACTATGATAAGATTGATAAAATCAGAGGTATGGATATTAACTTTGTTACTACTGCAAAGACAGACGAAGAGGCTCGTGAGCTATTGAAGCTATTCGGTGCTCCGTTCAGTGCCTAATCTTGCAGGGAACAGGTTAAAGGAGGAACAAAAT
>JAXJPK010000145.1:0-1437 GCA_036311705.1 Clostridia bacterium | reverse complement strand
GCACCTCTGCCACCTACCGTTTCCGATACAATATCACCAAAACCGTACTTTGAAATAACCATCATAAGGGCAGACGCACACGCAACAACAAAATGCGTTCTGACTCCCGCCTCTTTTGAACGATTTTTACGCTCAAGCCCAATGAATATTCCGCATATTCCGGCAACAACTATTCTTGCAATATAATAAAGTTGGCTGACATCAAATAAATTCATTATAATGACCATTAACTCCTTTCACCAAACCAAGTTTAAAAGAAAATCGTCCGTATTTTACTTTTATAAAGCATCAGGATATGATTCTATTGCACCTTGCCTTTGCACACTCATCCCGCAATAGTCGTTTGATGCTTTTACAAATTGATTTAATTCGTCTTTTGATATCTTATCAAGCATGTCACGCTCATAGCCGTTCCGATACAAATTATACAAAAACGAACCGTTAAAAGCGTCGCCCGCACCTGTCGTATCAACCGCCTTAACCTTTTTGGACGGACCATATACCCCTGCATTTTTCGTAAAAGCATACGCCCCCTCTGCTCCGCAGGTACAAAGAACGATTTTTGCATTTTCTAAAAGCATTTTTGAACCTTTTTCAATATCATTCGTTCCCGTTATAAATTCAATTTCTTCATCCGATATTTTAATTATATCCGACGATGACAAAAATTCATCAATCGCTTCTTTCAATTTCCGCTTATCATTCCACAAAGGAAATCTGATGTTCGGATCAAAGCTTATAATAGCACCTTGCTTTTTTGCAAGTTCAATCGCTTTTTCATGTGCCTCTTTCATCGGGAAATTACCGAGAGAAACAGAACAAAAATGGAGTGCATAGCAATCCTCAAACATTTCTTCCCTGATATTTTCCGCATTGTAAAGCATATCGGCAGACGGATTTCTATAAAACGAAAATGTACGATTTCCGTCATTTGCCAAGCTTACAAAAGCAAGTGCGGTATTTGCCAGGTCGGTAAGCAGCACATTATCCAAGCCGATATTAAATCCGGCAAGCTCATTTACGATTTTATCGCCGAACGGGTCATTACCAAGCTGTGTTATCAGTTGCGTCTTGCCACCCAGCTTTGCGAACGCACCTAACACATTTGCAGGGGCACCGCCCACCTTTGGAGAAAATGATTTCACATTTCCAAAATCACAACCTGTTTCGCTTGGTATAAAATCAATAAGTGCCTCTCCAATCGCAAATAATGTATTTTTCATTTTATAAATTCCACCTCTGTTAGTTATACTTCGTTTTCAATAAAATTAATCAAAGTTTCTGCCAGTATTTTATGTCCCTCGTCATTAAAATGAAGTCCATCCGCAGTATATTTTTCCTTGTGCTCAATTATATTTGGATTTATCGGTAGTCTTTCATACAAATTTAGTACAGGTATATTATGTTTTTTACCTGTTTGCTCGATAATCTTAACAT
>JAXJPK010000144.1:0-17239 GCA_036311705.1 Clostridia bacterium | reverse complement strand
ACTGCGGAGCAAGTGATATGGACTGGAAAGCAATACTTTATGCAATGTCGGATTTTGACGGTGTTGCACTGTTCGAGTATGAGAATACCGAGGACATTGAGGAAGGCTTGCAAAACTGCTTTAAATACATATCATCAATACAATTATAAAACCGAATAAACCTATATTTTAAGGTTTAAAACAGGCTAAAATAATTATACAAGGAGAAATAAAATTATGCCAAAAGTAATATTTTTACCGCATGCGAATATTCAGTATTCGCAATTAGCACCCGAGAGAAGATATTGGGTAATGAAGAACTGCTACGAGAAGCTTTTTGACCTAATCGACAGCGGAGATTATAAAATCGGTTTCGAGGCGAGCGGTATCACAATCGACGAAATGGCAAAGCAGGCTCCCGAAGTTCTTGCAAAGCTCAGAAAGCTTGTTGAAGAGGGCAAGGTTGAGCCGGTATGCTCACCGTATATCCACTTTATGCTTGCAAATATCCCGAAGGAAGTATGTCTTCATTCATTGAGATATTCAATGGATGTATGGGAAAAGCACACAGGCAAGCGTCCTGAAATTGGTTGGAACCCCGAGTGCGGTTGGGCAGGCTATATCCCTGATGTATATAAAGAGGCAGGGCTAAAAGCACTTATAATGGATGCAGACTCACTTATGCTTTCATTTGACGAAATCAGAAAAGCTACAGGTCTTCAGTTTGATGTGGCAGGTCACTCAAATAAGAACCACCTGTTCAAGATTGAGGAATACATAAAGGATAAGCCCGAGTTCTTGAAGTTTATAACAAACGCATCTGTTGCACCGAACGGACTAAAGATGATTTACCGCAGCGACTGTATGGCTAACCTGCTCCTTTGGTATTTGATGGGTGCCACAGAGGGCTTGAGAGAAGAGCCTATCAATATGGACGAAATCAAGAATATGCTTGCTAACTGGAAGGAAAGAATTGCAGAAACAGGCTCATTCATTATGCCCTATGCCGAGGATGCAGAGTACATCGGTTCAAGTGCATATTTCTATGTTAAGCAGTTCAATCAGGCAAGATTCTTTGAGGAGGAGCCCGATAGCGTTAATAGATTCAAGGAAATTCTTGATGTTGCGAAAGAAGCAGGCTATGAATATGCACTTCCGAGCGAGGTTTTGGATAATACAATTGAGAACAACTTTGTTGATAATATCGAAAACGGTGTTGCATGGCACGGCGGTACTGCAAAGGCATGGGCAAATACAGAGTATTCAAGAATTATGGACCCTGTATGTATCTCAATACTTAACGGTATCAAGGCAGTTGCAGAGAAGCTTGGCGAAGAGGTTGCTAACCTTGATGTTGACCTTGATAATGCAATGAAAGCATTGGCGTCGGCATGGGTTTCAGACTCTCGTTGGCCACCGGCTCCGACAAGCCCCGGTAGATTCAATGTAAGAGAATCACTTGATGATATGTACCTTGCAAATGATTGCATCGCAAAGGCAATGGAAAAAGCAGGTATAGCCCAAAAGAGAGGCTTGTACTCACCGAATCTTATGAAGACACAGATTAAGGCTATTGATGACTTATTGATGTCAAAGGATTATTTTGGTGAATAATTAATTGAATTAATAATCGTCCGCATCGGCAACCGGTAACGAAACCGCAGGCTAATTTTGGCAGGTGCGGACGATTTTTTACTATGTTGGGACATTACGCCCAAACGGTATTGTATATTTATTATGCCAAAGACATCGTAAAGGCTGTGATAGAAATTGAAAAAACAAATTAAACAGGTCCATTTCCAAATTACACAAAACTGCAATCTCCGTTGTCCGTTCTGCGGTCAGTGGGGGAAAAAAGGTTTTTTTGCCGAGTCATCGGGCAAGGCTATGACGCTTTCGGACTGGGAGCGTGTAATTGCCGAGCTTGAAACATATCGTATGAATACAGGCATTTCCACTACAGTGACGGTATGGGGCGGCGAGCCGCTTGTATCGTCTTATTTTGATGAGATAATAACAGCCCTGCACCAAAAATCGTTCAAGACGGAGATTATAACAAATGGCGTTTTAATAGACGAGCATCTCAAAACCATACAAAACTGTGTTGACAGAGTGTATGTTTCCCTTGACGGAACGAGAGAGGTACATAACAGCATAAGAGGCGAGGGAGTGTTTGAAAAAGTGACAGAGAATCTGAAAAAACTCAAGCACAACAATGTAACGGTTATGTCGGTCATAACGCCACAGCTTATAAATGGACTCGATGAATTTTTAACAGAGCTTGACAGTATTGGCATAAAACAGCTGTACTTGCAGGATATGATAGGCTTTACTGCTGATGAAATACAGGAGTATAAATCTTGGCTCAATAGCGTTTTTGATATTACGGCACACGACATTGATTCGTGGAGGAACGATAATCTGTTTAAGGCGGAAAATATTGCGTTCGGCAATCACGGCTATGAGATTGAGCATAAAAAGCATAATAAAGACGGGCATTGCCACTCGCCGTTTAATCATGCACATATAGCGTGGAATGGCAATGTACTATACTGCACGGATTTCTATGATTTCTCGGCAGGAAATGTAAAAGAGGATTCTTTGATAAACATTTTCAACAACGAAAAGAGCGAACGCTACAGAGCGGAAATTCAGGCGGGGAACTGCCCGACCTGTAATCATTGCTCGTGGCGGACCAAAGAAGAATATTGAAATAAAGAGCGGAGTGACTGACAATGGCATTGATTGATTTTAAGTTTTTTAGTGAGAAATTACAGGTTTGCACAGAGGTGTATATAATTATGCCCCAAAAAAGCACCGTAGGGCAGATAGGGATAGACTCCGAGGCGAGCAACGAAAAATATAAGTGTATGTATCTTTTACACGGGCTCAGCGATGACCACACAATTTGGCTGCGTCGCACAGCAATAGAAAGGTATGCGGCAGAGCATGGTATATGCGTTGTTATGCCTGCTGCGGGCAGAAGCTTTTATACGGATATGAAATACGGCGGTGCGTATTATTCGTACATCTCCGAGGAGCTTCCGCGATTGATGAAAGAATTTTTTAATATCTCCGATAAGCGTGGGGACACATATATCGCGGGGCTTTCGATGGGTGGCTACGGTGCATTAAAAATCGCATTAAGAAACCCCGAAAATTATTGTGCTGCAATAGCATTATCACCCGTTGCAAATATTTTTAATGATGTATTTCATGATACGGAAATACCTATTTTTGGTGAGGATTTATATATTCCCGATGAAGATGATATATACAAGCTTGTAAAAACGAAAAACGGCGAGCCGAACAAACCGAGGATTTATCATTCTATCGGTACGGATGATTTTATGTACGACGACAATGTTAAGCTTAATAGAATAATGGAGGAGCTTGACTATGACTATACATACAAGGCAATTCCTACTCGTGTGCATTCGTGGGATTTATGGGATGAGGAAATTGCAAATGCACTTAATTGGGCGTTGGGATTATGTTAATAGGGTACAAAAATTACCCATTCCATAAATGATAAGTTTGTGATATAATTACAATATATGGTATTATTATATGGGAATATATGTAGAAAATGAGGTGTACCATGAAAAAAAAGCTTTTATCATCTGCTTTAGCGATAGCAACAGCAGCGTCAATGCTCCAAACAGCATTTGCGGCTAATTTAAGCTCGCCGTTTATTTATAAAAACGGTAAGGGTGGATATGTTTCTGTTGTAAAAAATGCAGATGACAACTTGAATTCATTTATAGGCAGCTATGATAATGACGGAAGATTAAAAAGTTTGGCAGTGGGAAAAAATCTGGGAGCGGAGAACGGAGTTAGTTATTACGAAGCAAAGCTTTCAAGTGACGGCGTAATAAAATCGTTCCTTATGGATTCCAATGCAATCCCGAAAGCAACGGAGAGTGTGTTCACGGCAGAACAAACATATGATTGTGATTTTGAGATTACAGACGATTTTGAAAGTGCAAGCGTAGGAGAGGGCATCGTCCCAAGCCCATACGGATATTACCGTTGGAGCAAGAGCGGCAATGCACACTCAAAGTCAAATGCAGGAGTTATCAAAGTGGATGGTAACAAATGCCTATATATTATGAATAAAGAAAGCGGTTACGGCGGATTTACATATGTCGGACGCGATATACCTATGGGCAGATATTCATATACGATAAGCTGTGATGTTAAATTTGACGATGCAGCGACTGACCAATTAAGAGGACTTTTACAGTTTTATAAGAACGGGGCATTTGTTAAGCAATACAATGTTGATGCAACAGGATATGACAGCTCTAAAAGCGGTTGGCAGAGAGTAAGCTTCACATTTATGGGTGATAATGAGTATTTTAAAAATTACAAACCCGATAGAATTGATTTTGGATTCGGAACTTATAATGTTGGCGAAAACTCTGATACTGACACATCGAGAATTTACTTTGATAACTTGAAGTTCAGCGTAGATGAGGAAGCAGCTTCAGATTTCGTATTCTGCGATGATTTTGAAGATGCGAATAATGACAAGCCCCTTGCCGGCTGGGGCTACGGAAGATGGAGCGTACCGGGTATAGATAGTGGCTATACGGGCGATGCATCAAAAGCAGGCTTTGTTACAGAGCCTGATGGAAACAAGTGCTTGTACATAATGAACAATTCTTTAGGATACGGCGGTTTTTCCATAACACCTGAAGGCTTGCCTCTTGACGCGGATTCATATGAAATCAGCTATGATGTTAAGTATGACGGCGATGCAAACGATGCACTTAACGGAATGTTGATGCTATGGAAAAAGATTGAGGGTTCAGGTAATGTATTCCGTACACAGATAAAGAAAAATTCAACAGCATACGATAAGAATGTGGGCGGTTGGCAGAGAGTAAGCTATACTATCAATAAGAGTGAGCTTGAAAATTATGACTACAACTGGATTTATCCTGTTTTTGGTACAAATGATGCGGCTGGATCAGATAATCCCGATAGTGATACATCAAAGATTTATTTTGACAATTTTAAGATAATTGCAAAATACAACAGCACTATCGAGGGCGGACTGGCAAAGATTCGTGCGTATAATGCTGACGGTACGGAGAATAAGTATTCATGGTATAAAACGGGTGAAACCGTAGTATATAGGTTTGAAGACCAGGTTCTGTTAAAATATGATAAAATCAAAGCGGTTGTTTATGATATAGACAACACCGAGGTTTTAAACAAGGAAATGTTAAGCTATGCAGTTCTTGACAGCGGATTTGACATTCCTAACCTCCAAAAGGGATATTATGAGGTTGAGTTCTATGGTATTGACCAAAGCGGCACACAAACACGCTTGAGGGACGGATACGTTTACAACAAGGGATATGCAACCGAAAGAGCGTCATTCGCCGTTGTTGACGGAACAAAAGCTATGTCGGAGAGAAATGACACACTTATGTCATCAAACAGCTGTACAAGTGATGCAGACGTGGACTTGCTTGACATTGTAGGATTCTCGGGTGTGAGAATTCATACGGTGCAATGGGGTAAAACAGCGTCTGAGTATTCAAAGGGATTCCAGATTCAATACACAGGCACACCGTCTGATGACTTTGACTGGACAAGAGCAGATGAGCAGATGAACAGAGCGTCGAGATTTAAGAATGTTATCCCGAATGTATGTTTTACTCCCTCGTTTGCAACAGAAAATTATATTGAAGGTGCAGTGACAACTAACTGGTCAGTGGTAGGTGCATACTATGCAAACTTGTATATGCCGGATAGTACTAATTTCCCGCAAATGACAAAGTATGCAATGAAAAACTTTACCGAAAGATATAAGAATAGGGAAAACCTTTATGGTATTGAGTTCTGGAATGAGCCGTATTACGGTGAAGCAAGAACAGCATTCTGGTATGATTCAGGAGAGAACTACCTAACTATGACAAATGAGGCATGGGAGGGAGTAAGAGAAGCAGATCCTGAAAAAACGATTAAGTTTATAACAGCAGGTCATCTTGGCGGTACAAGCGGTGCAAGATTTATGTACGATATGCTAAAGAATGACACATATAAAAAGAACACAGAGATGATTTCATTCCACGGCAGCTACGGAACAGGCGAGCAGTTTGAAAGCGTTGCAAACAGTATTTACGGTGAGGGTAATATCGACTTGATGAACTCCGAGGGTTATTACTATTCATATAAGCCGAGCGGAGCATATGTAAGAGATTATATGGAGAACAACCTTGCAATGCTTGCTACATATATGCGTGAAACAAAAGCAGGATATAAGTTTAAGGGATATTTCAATATTCTTGATGACACTCTGTATGGTCAAGACGAGGTTGCTTTGGATGAGCAGACGAGCAAAGCGTCTTGGGGCTTGTTTAGAGAAATCCCCGCAATTCAGCCACACAGCGGAGCTGTTGTGCTGCATGAGTTCTTTGAGCTTATGGGTAAAAACTTCACTTATGATAATGAGTATGATGTAGATGGAATTAAGGCGGTTTCGTTTAATAATGACGGTTCAAAGATGGTTGTTGTTTGGAATCCGAAAGGTGCAAGTTTCACATTGCCGAACAACTTGAAGTCACTGATTGGCAGTTCATCAAGCTTTGTCGATTATGAGGGTAAGGCAGTAAGCAGCTCACAGACATTGAACGGTAAGAAAATGTACTATATTGTCAATGCAGATTCAACCGCTTTGGCAAGCTTAACTGCAACACCGAACACTGCTTTAAATGCTTCATTCAAGGCTCCGTATTATACTTGTGAGGGAGCATCTGCCGAGACTGAAAAGTCAAAGGATACAATAACTGTATCGGGACGGGATACATGGTCTGGTATATTTGATCATACATGGGTATCCAATCCTTTGGGAAAGGAGCCAAACTCGAAGGGTGCACATAGCGTAAAGGTTAAAGTGATAAGAGATGGTTACTTCTGGAACTACAAGTACTACTTGGATATCCAGGTTGAAAGTAGAGATGATGAGCCTGCAATGGGTGCTAAAAATGGTGAGGATTTAATTAACTACGACTCGCTTGTTGTTTCATTTAATGCTACCGGTGAGGAAGGACAGGAGGATACCTTCTATGTTGGTTTGATAAACCCGAACAATGAGTATGGCAAAGACCGAGTTCCTGCAGGTACGCCTGTAGTTTATAAGGCAAAGGCATATAGCGGACCTGGTGCATATAGCGGTTCAGCGGCAGGTACAACACTTAGCGATGCACCGACAATAAGCTTTAAAACCTGGAATCATTACCATACAGGAGGAAACAATGAAAAAGAGAACTGGGTTAGATACAGATTTAAGATCCCGTTCACAGAAATTGCAGGATTATCTAAATCATCAACGGAAGTAAAGATGTCAATAGCGGATATCAAGGTAGGTTATAACCCCGAAAAGGAAAAGGTTTATACAAAGTACGGTGCATGGACATTCGGTGACGGTTTATATCCGTTTGAGAGTGCATCAGACAAATACAATGTTTCTGATTACAGATTGTATGGAACATTAAAATTGTCATCAATTAATTAATCTATAGCGAGGAAAAAATGGTAGCACAGAGTGATTTTATATTCGGCGTACAATATTATCGTGCGCCGACACCTGCTCCGGAGAGTTGGGCAGACGATTTGAAAAACATAAAAGCAAATGGGTTTAATACAGTTAAGTTCTGGGTACAGTGGGGTTGGACGCATAGAGATGAAAATGAGTTCTATTTTGCTGATATTGACAGACTTATGGACCTTGCTTATGAGAATGGGCTTAAAGTAACATTGAATGTCATTTTTGATGTTGCACCGGTCTGGATTTTTGAGAAATATCCGGAATCAAAAATGGTTCTTGCGAATGGCTCGATTGTTGAGCCGAATGCAGAGGGACACCGCCAAATCGGCGGTTTCCCGGGAACTTGTTATAATCACGAGAAGAGCTTTGAGGCAAGAATGGAGTTCTTGCGGAGAACTGTGGAGAGATATAAGGATCATCCTGCAATGCATATGTGGGATATTTGGAACGAACCGGAACAGTGCGGACCGCATCGTTATGCAAAGTCACCCGAACTGCCGTGTTTCTGTGATAACTGCCAGGCAAAGTTCAAGAAATATCTTGAGGCAAAGTATAATACAATAGACGCCCTTAATGAAAAGTGGGGCAGATGCTATCGCTCCTTTAACGATGTACAGCTGCCGAGGGATAGATATACTTTTGGCGATTTTATTGATTTTAGAGAGTTCCATCTCGATACTTTGACAAACGAGGCTAACAGCAGAATTCGTCTTGCAAAGGAGATAGACAAGAATCATCCCGTATATCTGCATGTTGTTCCTAATACCTCATCTATATTCAACTCACTTGTTGGTGTTGATGATTTCGAGCTTGCCAAGGAATGTGATGTATTTGCATCAACAAACTTTGCAACGCCTATCTGGAGCGTTTTAACTACATCTGCAGGAAAAGGTAAAACCTGTTATAATGTTGAATGTCACATCGGAAGCGGCTCAACAAAGATGCACCAGAAACAAATATCAATAAAGGATATGGCAAAGGACTTGCTTCCGCAAATAGGTATGGGCTTGAGAGGCTTTATGTTCTGGCAATATCGCCCTGAAATTCTCGGACTTGAATCGCCGGCGTGGGGAGTTACCAAGCTTGACGGCTCAATCGGAAGTGTTGGCGTAGCCGCAAAGGAGTTTATCGGAAAGCTTGCACCGTACACAGATGAGATTGCAAATGCACCTGCACCAAATCCGCAGATTGCTATTTGGAAGGGCAGAAAGCATGAATTGCTATCATACTGTATTAATGCGGAGCTTGGCTCGTATGCGAAAGCCATTGAAAGCTATGTTAATGCCGCATACTATAATAACTACAACTGCTGTATTGTAAATGACGAGGCAATTATTAACGGACTTGATGGTATTAAGCTACTGATTTTGCCAATGTGTTACGAATTTGATTCAAAGCTTGCAGCAGCCGTTGACAAGTTTGTATCGAATGGTGGTACAGTCCTTTGCGAAGCACATCTGGGTGGATATGATGCTGATAAGAACAGACATTCCTATGTTATGCCCGGACTTGGCCTAAACAAGATTTGGGGCATTGAGGAGGACTTTACAACAAGCTCATATCATCTTAAAACAGCAGTAGAGAGTGCAGAATCACTGGATACTACAGAGTTTAATGATGATGTTAAGAAAGCTATTGACGCTTATGGCTTGGCAGGCGGTAAATGCTTTAGTATCAAAACAGCTTTTGGGTTCAATATTCTTGGAGCAGAGCGTTTTGCATCACTTAAAGCGGACGATGCCGAAGTAATCGGAACCTTCTCGGGCTTGAATTGTATCGTTAAAAAACAGCGTGGCAACGGAAATATTATATATTGTGGTACAAACCTTTGTGAGGCTGTTGACGAGAACCTTGATGCATTTGAAAAGTTTGTTGTGAAGGTTGCAGAGATTGCAGGCGTTGAGCGTAATTCGGATGCGACCGAAAGAGGCATACATGTTGATAATGTAACAGAGAATATTTTGATTGTACATAATAACTCTGATGAGTCTATTGATGTAAACCTTGGCGGTAATTACACAGCTCTTTATGCCGAATGTGATGCTTGCGGCACATATACAATGCGGGCGAAGTCAGCAGAGGCTTTTATAAAGAAATAATTGAATAAGCATGATTTTGGGATGCTCAATGTAGCATCCCAAAAAAATTACATAATATTTTGGAGGCTTTATATGATATACAACATATTGGATTTTGGAGCTGTTGCAAACAGCGAGAATGTTAATACGGAATCAATACAGAAAGCAATAAATGAGTGTGCAAAGAATGGCGGCGGTGAGGTTGTTATCCCCAGCGGTGTTTTTATGACAGGTTCAATCGAGCTTTTGAGCAATGTAACACTGAAGCTTGAAAACGGTGCGGTATTGAAAGGAACAGGAAGGACAGAGGACTTCCCTACAAATGGATTTTATCATAATGAGATGCACGATACCACCTCGATTATTTGGGCAAGGGATAAAGAGAACATAGCCATAAAGGGTGAGGGAACGATTGATATTAATTCGCCTGAATTTTATCCCGAAAACTATGGGAAAGGCTATGGCGTCAGACCGTATGAGGAGCTAACCGACGATCAGAGAGAGGATTTTATATTCGACAAGAACAATGATAGAATTAACCAACCCATATTTTTTGAAAGCTGTAAGAATATCAGCGTAACAGGGGTTAGGATAATAAACTCAACATGCTGGACGGTTGTATTCTCTCGCTCAAGCTACATTCGCGTGTCGGGAGTTACGATAGACAATTCACTTGTTGTTCAGAATGACGATGGTATCCATTTCTCGTCGTGTACAGATGCTATTGTTTCGGATTGCAATATTTCGTGTGCAGATGATTGTATTGCAATGACTTGTATCACTGCCCGTGATGGAATGAATGAAAGAATTACGATTTCAAACTGTGTTTTCCGATCAAAATCCGCAGCTGTAAGAATAGGACACAGCACCAAGGATGTTACGATTTCAAATATTATTATTTATGATTCAAATCGTGGGATAGGCATATTTACGGGTAATAAAACAATAATCAAGAATGTAACGATTAATAATGTAATGCTAACAACCCGCATTTTTACTGCTTCATGGTGGGGTAAAGGCGAGGCTGTTATGATATGCGGTGCGGCAGACGGAAGCGCTATTGAGAATATTAATATAAGTAATTTAAGCGGCACATGTCAGAACGGTATTGCTGTCTATGGAAATAATAACAATGTTAAGAATGTCAGGTTGAGCAATATTGACCTTGGCGTGTCAAAATGTGACGATTTTGATGTATTCTGCGGTTGTATTGATATGCGGCCTTATGCATTTGAAAACGACTTGAAAGAACCTTTCTTGATTTATACAAAGGACACGGAAGAACCGAAATTAGATAATGTTTCGGTGTATAGAATTTAAATAGGATTAGACTAAAAAAATCCTTTAACGAAAATTGAATATGGATTCCCAATGGGGATGTAAAAAAATAGTGCAGAACGGACGAAGAACACCGAATAGCAAGGCTATGAGGGTTATCCCGAACTATACATGTGTATGTGAGGGACGGTTTTCGTTCATAGTTTGACGGCGTAAAATAAAAGGAAATCTGCAATTTTGCAGATTTCCTCAAAAATTATTGTTTTAACATTTTATTATAGATTTTTTAAAACATAAATAAATCTGTCTCAAACGTTCGGTGCTGTTTTTTTTTTACATCCCCGTTTTAGTCGTTTTCTTTAAGAGTATCCTTTACCCCTGACAGGATAACCTCTTTTGCATGAATAACATCATCTTTTGTAGGGATAGGTGTATCTGCAAGCGGATATTCAAGACCTAAATTTTCATACTTCACTTTTCCCATATCATGATACGGCAAAACATCAACCGCTTTAAGTGATTTGAGAGTGCCGATAAATCTACCTGTACGGTATAGAAATTCGTCATTCTGAGTAATGCCGGGTACTAAAACATGTCGAATCCATATAGGTATATTGTGATCCGAAAGAAATGTTGCAAATGCTAATACAGGCTCGATTTTTTGCTTTGTCAGTTTATAATGCTCATCAGGGTCGATGTGCTTTATATCTAACATAACAAGATCGGTGTATTTGATAAGCTCAAGATACTTTTTTGGATTATCTGCCGTGAAGCATATACCGGAGGTATCAAGACATGTGTGAAAATTGTATTTCGTCTTTGCTTTTTTAAAAAGTTCTATCAGAAAATCAATTTGCATAAGCGGTTCGCCGCCGGTTGCGGTTATTCCGCCGTTGCGTAAGAATTCTCTAACGCCGTACGCCTTTTTTAATATCTCGTCAGCAGAAATCTCCATACCGCCTTTAACCTTTTGTGAATCAGGATTGTGACAGTATAAACACCGCATCGGACAGCCCTGGAAAAATACGACATAGCGTATGCCGGGGCCGTCAACGGTGCCAAAAGATTCAAGTGAATGAATACGCCCCATTTTTATCGTCAGATTGACTGATGGAATGTTCTTGAGATAACATCATCCTGCTGCTCTTTTGTAAGCTTGATGAAGTTCACAGCGTAGCCTGAAACTCTAACTGTAAGCTGCGGATAATTCTCCGGATGCTTCTGAGCGTCAAGAAGTGTTTCACGGTTAAATACATTTACATTTAGGTGATGACCTCCTTTTTCTACATAGCCATCAAGCATATTTACTAAGTTTTCTACCTGCTGTGTCATAATTCATCTTTCCTTTCTTTTTATAAATGTTTTTTTTAAAATTATGAATTTCTTAATTTATCAAGATCAAGCTCGCCACTGAATACCTGGTCATCTTTACCAAGAGCACCGGGAACGATTGAGAATGTGTTTGAAATACCATCCTGTGAATCCTTAAACGGAAGCTTAGCAACTGATGAAAGTGATGCTACCGCACCGCAACAGTCACGGCCGTGCATCGGGTTAGCACCTGGAGCCAAAGGCTCACCAATCTTTCTGCCGTCAGGTGTGTTACCTGTCTTTTTACCATATACAACATTTGAAGTAATTGTAAGAATCGACATTGTCGGGATACCATCACGATATGTGTGATGCTTTCTAATCTTATCCATAAAGCCGTGAACAACATCAACTGCAAGAGTATCAACTCTGTCATCGTTATTGCCGTATTTCGGGAAGTCACCTTCAATGTCGAAATCTACTGCAATACCGTTTTCGTCACGGATAGGTCTAACCTTTGCGTATTTGATAGCACTCAATGAGTCAGCAACAACTGAAAGACCTGCAATACCTGTTGCGAAATAACGCTTAACATCTCTGTCATGAAGAGCCATCTGTGCACTCTCATAGCTGTACTTGTCATGCATATAGTGTATGCAGTTTAGCGTATTAACATACAAACCTGCAAGCCATTCCTGCATATCGTTAAACTTCTTCATAACATCATCAAAGTCAAGGTATTCACCCTCGCACTTTCTGTACTCGGGACCAACCTGAATCTTCAATCTCTCATCCATACCGCCGTTGATAGCGTATAGCAAACATTTAGCAAGGTTTGCACGAGCACCGAAGAACTGCATTTCTTTACCAACAACCATCGAAGATACGCAACAAGCGATAGCGTAGTCATCACCGTGTATATCACGCATCATATCGTCGTTCTCGTACTGAACAGATGATGTCTTGATTGATGTCTTTGCACAGAATGCCTTGAAGTTTTCCGGTAGTCTGGGTGACCATAGAACTGTTAGGTTGGGCTCCGGAGCAGGACCAAGATTAGAAAGTGTGTGCAAGTATCTGAATGAGTTCTTTGTTACAAGAGTTCTGCCGTCTGTTCCCATACCGCCGATTGACTCTGTTACCCATGTCGGGTCGCCTGAGAACAATGAGTTGTATTCGGGAGTTCTTGCAAACTTAACCATACGAAGCTTCATAATGAAGTGGTCAATAAGCTCCTGAGCTTCACTCTCTGTAAGAACACCATTCTTAATATCACGCTCAATATAGATATCAATAAATGTTGAAGTTCTACCAACACTCATTGCAGCACCATTCTGCTGTTTAACAGCTGCAAGGTAACCGAAGTATAACCACTGAACAGCCTCTGTAGCATTTTTAGCCGGCTTTGAAATATCACAGCCGTACATTTCAGCCATAATCTTCATATCGTTAAGAGCAACAATCTGTTCCTGAATTTCCTCACGAAGACGAATCTTATGATCTGTCATTTCACCGTCAAGCTCTGCCTTCTGCTTCTGTTTGTCAGCGATAAGTCTGTCGATACCGTAAAGAGCAACTCTACGATAGTCGCCTATGATACGACCTCTGCCGTATGCATCGGGAAGACCGGTGATAATAGCTGATTTACGAGCAAGACGCATTTCGGGAGTATATACATCGAAAACACCCTGGTTATGTGTTTTGCGGTACTTTGTAAAAATTTCTGAAAGCTCGGGTGATACCTTGTAGCCGTATGACTCGCAAGAACCCTCTGCCATTCTGATTCCACCGAAAGGCTGAAGTGAACGCTTAAGCGGCTTATCTGTCTGCAAGCCAACAATCTTTTCGAGCTTTTGGTTTATATAGCCTGCCTTGTGTGATGTTATTGTTGAAACAACATCTGTGTCCATATCCAACACACCGCCTGCTTCACGCTCTCTTTGCATAAAAGTAAGAACCTGTGCCCAAAGCGTCTTTGTTGCCTCTGTAGGCTCGGCAAGGAAGCTGTCGTCACCTGTGTAAGGAGTATAGTTCAACTGTATAAATTCTCTGACATTAATCTCCTCGTTACACCATCTTCCGGTTTCAAATCCTTCCCATTCGGGAGCAATACATTTGTTCATTTGAAAATCCCTCTTTTCTTTAAGATCAAACGGATTGTGTCCGTTTGTGGTAGATGTATAAATAATTGTTTTATAAATACATTTGCATGTTAGTATTATAACACAATCTATTGCGTTTGTCTACATAATTTTCACATAAAATTGCACAATATTTCGTTTTTTTTGAAACGATGTTTTATATATGATTGTTTTTATATTAACACATATAAATTAATACATATAAAAACTTCTTGACTTATTATATGAAATAATATATAATTAATCTATAAAAAAAGTATATTAAAAACAGGGGGAAATTTTCTATTTATGGATAAAAAATACAGATTTTCCGATGCAGACGAATTTTTGAACAATGTAAAAAATGATGTATCTGATCGTGATTATAAGCTAATCGAAAAAGCTGTGTGGGTGTTAGACCATAATATAAGTGACGGAGAAGGAACACCTTGGTACGGTAAAAGAACATTGCTTCCGAGTGCCGAGAGATTTAAAGGAATATGGAACTGGGATACAGCCTTCCATTGCGTAGGCTTGAGCCGATTTGATGTGGATTTTGCTATGGAGCATATGGAGGTTTTCTGCGAATATCAGCTTGATGACGGTATGTTTGTTGACAATGTATCATGCAAAGGTGAAAAGGGTGTAAACTTCACAAAACCGCCCGTTATGGCGTGGGCGTGCGAAGTCGTTTATAGAAAAAGCGGCGATAAAGAATTTTTAAGGAGAATGTATAATCGCCTTGTAAAAAATGTGGAGTTTTGGGAAACGAAGCGTAAAAGCGGAGATATGTTCCATTATGATACTTTGCCCGGAGATTACGCTTTTGAGCATGGGGTAGGAATGGATTCAGGCTGGGATAACTCGGTTCGTTGGGATAAGAATCCGGATAAGCTGTGGGCAGTTGATTTGAACTGTTTTATGGTTATGACATATCGTTCAATGGAATACATAGCATCAGAGCTTTCAGAGGATGGAAGTGTTTGGAAAAGTAAGGCGGAGAAGCTGTCAAAGGATATAGAAGAGAATCTTTGGAATGATAAGCTGGGTTGTTATACCGAGCGAAACTATGTAACGGGTGAGTTTTCTGATGTGTTGTCGCCGGCATCATTTATGCCTCTTTATATAGAGGTCGCATCACAGGAGCATGCAATGCAAGCGGAGAAGGCTGCTGTTGAAAAATTTGGCTACGGTATGCCGACTGTTTCTTATGATAATCCGAATTACAGCAGGGATTATTGGCGTGGTCCGACATGGCTTAATGTCGCATATTTTGCGGCAAAAGGTTTGAAAAATTACGGATTTTCTGATACGGCTGATAAAATCAAGCAAACAATCCTCGGCTGGGTTGAAAACGATGGTGATAAGATTCATGAGAACTATGACTCAAAAACCGGAGAGGGATTGTGTGCCGAGTATTTTAGCTGGAGTGCAGTATTTGTGATTGAATTTATACTAAACTTTTAAATAATATTTATACTAAAAAATAACAAAGAAATGAAGAGGATATGATGAAAAAAGGCAATTTTGCGGTTGCTCAATCGGGCGGACCAACAGCGGCTATTAATGCAACTTTATTGGGTGTTATTATAGGAGCAATGGAAACAGGCAGTAGGATATTTGGTGCCGTTAACGGAATCAAAGGTGTTATTGACGATAATTTCCTTGATTTGAGCGAGATTTTCGCAGATGAGGGAAATAGAGAACTATTAAAAAACACGCCCGGAGCATATCTTGGCTCATGCAGAATAAAGCTTCCTGATGCAGAGAAGGATTCAACGGTATATGAACAGATTTTTGAGGTTTTCAAAAAGAACGATATAACAAAATTCGTATATATCGGCGGTAACGATTCAATGGATACTGTTGATAAACTATCAAAATATGCGGAGAATAATGGGATTGACATTGCTGTTGTAGGAGCCCCGAAAACTATAGATAATGACCTCGCGGGAACTGACCATACCCCGGGATTTGGCTCTGCGGCACGCTTTGTTGCATCATCTGTCAAAGAGGTTGCAAGGGACAGTGGCGTTTATGCTGAAAAGTCAATCACAATCATCGAGATTATGGGCAGAAATGCAGGCTGGCTGACTGCTTCTGCAGCGTTGGCGAGAGGTAATAACTCAACAGCACCGCATTTGATATATCTGCCCGAAAGACCTGTAAGCCGCAAAAAGATTATTGAAGATATAAGAAATTGCAAAGAAAACAATATAATAATTGCGGTGTCAGAGGGCATTAAGGATGAAAACGGCGAGTATTACTGTGCTCAATCGACAAAGAGCCACGATATATTCGGTCATGCACAGCTTGCAGGATGTGCAAAAGTGCTTGAGGAGTTTTTAGGTGGTGAGTTTGGATACAAGATGCGTTCTGTAGAGCTTAGTGTTTTACAGCGTTGCGGTGGTCATTTCTCATCTTTAACAGACCTTGATGAATCAGTTGCGATTGGCAGAGCATCGGCAATTGCCGCAGATGAGGGAAAACGAGGGATTGTCACTGCATTCAAGCGTGTGGGTGATTATAAGTGCGAGATTATCGAAAACAGGGTTGCTGATGTTGCTAATAAGGAAAAAACTATCCCTGACGAGTTTATAGCCGAGGGTGGAAATGATGTCACAGAGGAATTTATTAATTACTGTAAACCGCTTATTATGGGTGATGTTAATGTCATAACCGAGGGCGGAGTACCCAAACATATCACAAGATAACTTAAAATGATAGTCAAAGGGGCTGATGCCTTTGAACGGTCTGTACTAAAGGCATTAGCCAAAAAGGGGATATTAAAAAGTCAAATAGTCCCAAAAGGGGATGCAAAAAAATAGTGCAGAACGGACGAAAACCGCCGAATAGCAGAGCTATGAGGGTTATCCCGAAGCTATACATTGGTATGTGAGGGACGGTTT
>JAXJPK010000143.1:0-3011 GCA_036311705.1 Clostridia bacterium | reverse complement strand
GAACAGATATATTAAGGCTGAAACTATGGATGCACTTGAATATATAGAGCATTTTTATCCTTTTGAAATGCCCGAAGTTGAAAAAGAAGGTCTTGCTATGCGTTGGGATGTTTCCGGCGATAATACAATGATGGCACTTGCTATGACCTTTACCGACAGAGAAACAGCAGTAAATATGAGTTTTCAGCGAAACTATGCAGAGCCTTATGAGTGGGTAAAATTGCAGTTCGTTGATTGGGCATTGTTATTTACTACGGCAACCTTTTATTACGATAAAGATTTTAATGCAGAGGACAGGGATTTGTATCAACAAATGATGCTGGCTTTCAGCACCAATTCTCCAACATACCACATAAGACTGCTTGACAAGCCAACTCTTGTATGGAATTTCGGCTCACTTGCGATAGCTGCACAAATGTTATTAAGTCTTTCAATAACTGACGATAAAACGCCAATCCGTCTGTGCAAGCATTGCACAAAGGCATTTATCCCGACCCGTCCCAATGCTCTGTTCTGCAGTTCAAAGTGTAAAAATCAGTATAATGTTTATAAGAGCAGAGCAAAGGAATAGTTTATTTTAAGAAAAGCACGAAGCTATGAAATATCCCATAGTTTCGTGCTTTTTTCAAAACGCTTTTATTTATGATAAGTTTTCTTTAGTCTTATTACATTTCCATATTGCCATCGGATGTGCAGATACATTATTTAACATATCGCCTTCAAAAATAAGTTCCGGCTTATATTCGCCCATGCCGAAACACTCAATAAATTCCTTTTCTTGCGGTGTAAGTAAAAGAAGCTCTTTCAAATAATCGGTAACTTTTTCGCGGGCAGGCTTTAAGTCAAAATATGCTCCAAAACGGAGTACAGGCAGCAAGTCAGTTTTTATTTTGTTCTGTGGCATCTTGTCAAGGCTTTCAAAGGTAAATTCTTTGTGTACGATTTCTGAGCCGATACAGAAATAGAACACCACACACTTTTTGAGCATATCCTGTTCGCTTTCATCAAATAGTCCAAGCTCCAAAAGATTATGTATATCATATAAATCTCTCGGTGCAGTACGGTTTAAGAGTGCAACAATTTTTGAAGCAAATATTTCCATCGGCGCTACACTTAAAACAGATAATTCCTCAGACAGCCACGGAAGATTTACTTTTCTTCTCGTAACGGGCAGGATATGACATCTTATCATATAGTTAATTTCTATTTTTATATTGTCTTTCATTCCTCCGGAATTTTGATATTCAAAAACAAATGAATCCAATGCGTGATGCTGTTTTGATTTACCGCTTAATACATAACCGTTTGCACTCATATATTTTGAAATACGCTCGGTGATTATCGGGCGTTTTTCAAGCATTTCATCACGACTGATATTTTCTGAAAAGTCAAGGTCAATATCTACCGACAATCTCGGCAAATTAAAAATAGTTAAATTTATAGCCGTACCGCCTTTTAATGCAAGACAGCTTGATAAAATATCGTCATTTTCAAAGAACTTCAAAACATCTGCGAGTCTGCATACTTTTTCAAATGTATCTCTTACAAAACCAAGTTCCTTTGCTTGTCTGCCTATGATGTTTTTATCAAATTGCATCATAGTCGCTCACTCCTTTGTCTATCATACTTTTTATGTTTTCGGGAGCAAACAGCTTCCATTTTTTATGCCGTATATAGCCTGTATGGTCTTTTGTCAAATAGCGTTTTGCGTTTGAGATATGCTTTTCGCACTCTATAAAAAAGCTATCTAGCAAATGCAGAGAGTCGTTGAGTCCCTCTAATATATATCCGCATTTTTGATATACAAATCCGTTATTGGTATTCTTTAATACTTCAAGTAATTTATCTGCATTTAAGGATGGGATAAGAAGAATAGAACGGATAGTTTCTTCAAGACCGCCGATTTTTTCTATATCGCAAATGCTGTCAACAACAGTTTGCTCAACCGATGACACTTTAACATCGTGTATGACATTTATATCTGCATTTTCTTTAGGTGCGATGCGGTGATATAATATGCCGTTATATACAAAATCCGTAAATCGTGTTTCGGTTGCAACATATATCTCATAAAAAACTTGATTTGCATATCCGTAAACCTCAAATGCACTATGGTGTGATAAATATGCGTCCTCAGCTAACCGACTTCCTATTTGATACCTCGATAATACAGGTTGCTTTGTTTCAATGCTAATTGCAACATACAAATCACGGCGAACACGCTCTATATATCCGTTTTTCAAATATTTTTGTATTAAACTTGTGGCTGTTGGTATGCAACATTTAAGTTTTTCTGCAAGTTCCCCAAGTGAAAAGCAACCAAGTTCTACAATCGTTTCATAGTTTTTCATTCATCACACCTCACTTTTGTTTTAATTTTATCACAAAACCATTAAAATTGCAATAGTTTCGTGTGATTTTTGAAATGAAATTATAGAATTTTAGGCTCTCGCCTATAAAAGCAAGAGCCTTTTAGTTGTTTTTACTATCCTTTTGACTCTAAAATTAGTTTTCTTGCTATGGTGAATAAGCTGTTGTCAACCGAGGGTATATCACGATAGCAAGTGTCTTTTGCAAATTCTTCATCGGGGTTAAATGCAGGATTGACGGATTGATAAATTTTCACTCTTGCATTAAATTCCGCTTTGGTATAGTCAATCTCGCCGTTTGCGTACTGTGTGATAACATCTTCAATTATGGCGCTGACTTTTTCCTCATTCTCTATGTAGAAATTTGGTCTTAAATACATATCTCTGTATTGGAATATTGCGTTATTTGCAATAGCCGTAAGTTCTCCGTAGCTGTAACCGCTTGTCTGTCCGTTAAGCCAAGCATTGAAGAATATGCGGTTTGATTTAGCTCTTGCATCGGCATATCCCATACCGTTTTTAACCTCGTCCAAAATTCCGCTTATATAGCTTTCTACAACTATGATTTGATTTTCCGTTGCATTACAGGGTGCTGATTCTCTCGGAACGGGGGCAGCATTTACTGTAACAGCACTTGCCAAT
>JAXJPK010000142.1:0-7937 GCA_036311705.1 Clostridia bacterium | reverse complement strand
TACCATTGCCATGGGTGCAGAACCCTTTAGTTCTCCGGAAGGACGTACCGGCGGGCTGATTTTAAGTTTGAAAGTATCTGTTCTTGATACTTCTATCTGGCTTTCTTTTCTTACCGGGCCAAGACTTCTTACGTTCTCAATTGAACGCAAATTCGGGCTTACGATTGTTACACATTCCTCTGCTGCCCACTGACCGCCCATAAGCTCTTTCTTTTTGTGAAGCTCATAGCCCTCGCCAAAAAGAGCATACAAATCCTTCTGGGACAGATGCACGTGTCTTGCAGATACCCCTATTTTGATAACGTCTTCTGACTCTTTCTTCTTTAATGTTTCAACAACCGCGTTAGTAATCAATTCTTCTAATGATGCCACGATTTGTTCCCTCCTGTAAGTTGTTTGCTTAATAGATGTGCAGATACACGCCCGAAAAGGCGTATATCTGCAACGTATTTATTCTATTAAACTGTCGGCAAAATCTTTTCAACATCGCCGTGCGGACGCGGGATAACATGTACTGATACAAGCTCACCAAGTCTTGCACCTGCTGCTGAACCTGCGTCTGTAGCTGCCTGAACTGCACCAACATCGCCTCTAACCATTACTGTTACAAGACCTGAACCGATTCTCTCTGTTCCGATAAGTGTAACATTAGCTGCCTTTACCATTGCATCTGCTGCCTCGATTGCTGCTACAAGACCTCTTGTTTCAACCATACCTAATGCTTCTACTGCCATTTTATTTTCCTCCTATTTCTTTCCGGGCTATGCCCTAAAATTTACTGTGTGAATTTTATATCTTAAAACGCTGTGCGTTTTAATTCGTTATTTATTGTCTGCTTTTTTCGCTGTTGTTTTGCGTTTTGCAGTTGTTGTTTTCGGCTTAGCTGTTGTGCTTTTTGCCGTTTTGGGTTTTGCCGTAGCCGTTTCATTTTTAATCGGCTCCGCTTTCTTTTCGTTAAGATGCAAATACGGGAGTATCTCCTCGTGCGGTCTTGCAATAATATTTGATGCTTTAAAGCTGCCAAGCTCTTTTGCACGGGCCGTACCTGCCTCGACCGAGGCTTTAACCGCCGTCAATTCGCCTTTCACGACTATTGTGACAAGCCTGCCGCCTAACTTACGCTCTGTTGCAACGAACTCAACATCCGCCGTCTTGCACATATCGTCAAGCATTAAAATTGCATCACCGAGTCCCGAAACCTCCACCAATCCTATTGAGAAATCCTTTAACATATCAAAATCCCCCTTTAATAGAATGACGGAAGTATCTTTGCAATGGCATCATCGGGCTGGGGTATAACATGGGTTGCATAAACCTCACCTACAGCCAATGCTGCCTCTTTTCCTGCCTCGACCGCAGCTCTCACTGCCGCTACCTGACCCGTTACTGCTACATTAACAAGCCCCGAACCTATCTTTACTGTGCCGACTAATTTTACATCGGCAGCCTTTGTCATTGCGTCGGTTGCGTCAATTGCTCCTGTAAGGCTTCTTGTTTCAATTAATCCTATCGCCTGCATCGGCAACTTCCTCCTTTACGCATTCATTTTTATCTGTCCGACAATATCTCTGCCGACAGAGGTTCTTTCTGCCATTTTTTGTGCGTCGTCCGTCGGACCCGAAATCACATGACTACATATAACTCCCGAAACAGCGTTTGCGGCTTCAACCGCCGCATCAACCGCAGCCTTTACCGCCGATACCTCGCCCTGCATTTTAACAGCCATAATTAGCGGTACTTCTACGGATTCGGCATTTGCAGGCTTGTTTGAGTCTATTGCAATAATTTTGACATCTGCTGCTTTTGCCGCCGCATCCGCCGCCGTTATTGCCGTTACAAATCCGAACATCTCTACTATTCCGATTGCGTTATTCATGCTATGTACTCCTTTTTACTGCGATTAAAAATCTTTATTGATATAAGCTATCTTTAATCCCTTTTGTGCAAGGTTTGTTTCAAGAGCCTCGTTCATTTCGTTCAAGCCGAATTTGTGAGTTATAAGCTCTTTTATGGGAAGTCCTATAGCCTGGGCACGCTTTAAGAAATCGAATGTTGTTGCGTAATCTCTTAAAGTATATACCCATGAACCTACAAGAGTTATTTCCTTTGAACACAAGTCAAAATGCGGGTTGATTGTTGCGTCACCGCCGTTTATGAAGAATCCGAGCTCACACAAGCCGCCGCCGTTTCTTATGAATTTATATATATTGCTGTGTGCAACGGGCGAGCCTGTGCATTGGAATGCAAAGTCTGCAAGGTAACCGCCGAATGCGTCCTTAACCGCATCAGTCAGTGCATCTATGCCCTTGTGATTCATAAAGTTTACGGATTTTGTTGCACCCATACGCTTTGCAAACTCAAGTCTTTGGTCGTTACCGTCAACGGCAACAATGTTTTCAATACCCATTGTGCGAAGGACTGCGATACAGATAAGACCTATCGGGCCACAGCCTTGAACTACAACTCTTGAGTTAAATCTCAGGATGTTTGTTAGCTTTGCACGCTCAACTGCATGAATTAAAACTGCACAAGGCTCAATCAAAATTCTTGATTCAAGGTCAAGGTCGCTGACATTGAATACCGTTGAGCCGCCTCTGATTACCATGTAATCACTGTACCAGCCGTTAAGATGAACATCATCATCGGGCAACAAGCCGTAAACATCAGCACCGCCGACATTCTGCTTGTTAAGGTCAAACATAGTTATATCGGGGTTATCCTTGAAAATCATACAAGTAACAACCTTGTCACCGACATTTAGCGGCTTTCCTGCACTGTCAAGCTTAACATTTTTACCCATCTTAACTATTTCGCCTGTACCCTCGTGTCCGAGAACTACGGGGATAAGCGAGAACGGGTCGCACTTATATTCGTGAGCGTCCGTTCCGCAGACGCCACAGCCCTCAACCTTAACGAGAATATCGTCATCGCCGATTTCGGGAATGGGATACTCCTGAATTTCAAACTTCTTAAGCTCTGTAAGCATTGCTACATGGGCTGTTTTCGGGATTGCACCGCCGACAGCCTTTTTTGGAGCTGAAGTAGGAGCGGGAGTGCCGCCTGTCATTTCTTTTAATACCTGCTGCACCAAAGCAGCAATTTCATTTTCATTTATAGCCATTTTATTATTGCTCCTTTTTTAGAATCAGACAATATATAGCGCATCCGAAAGCACGCATCTTCTCAATCTTGTAAAGCTGCGTGGTGATGTTATTCCCTCACCTGTCGGACCTGCGATTGTGAATGTCGTCCAACCCTCTGCATCAAATCCGATACCTGCGTAGCTGGGTGCATTCTTAACAAAGATTGTGGTTTCTATCGCCTTTGCAAACTGCGTCATATGGTCAACATTCTTTGAATGAATATGAGCCGTATGTCTGTTTCCATGCTCTGCCTTAACCGCCATCTCAACGGCATCGTCAAAGTTATCTACTCTTACAATCGGCAAAATCGGCATCATAAGCTCTGTCTGCACAAATGCCTGCGAGAAATCTGTTTCGCAGATGATACATCTTATATCGTCAGATGCATTTACGCCTATCTGGGCAAGAATCTTTTTCGCATCACGGCCTACCCAATCCTTGTTAATAACACGGGTTTTAATACCTTGCTTGTTCTCTTTCCAAACAAGAACAACATCCTCAAGCTGTTTAATCTGTGTTTCGTTTAAGAGATAGCATCCGTTCTTAACCATGTTCTGAATAAGCTCATCTGCTATCGGTCTTAATGCAAATACTTCTTTCTCCGCAATACACGGCAAGTTGTTATCGAATGTGCAGCCGTCTATAATATCCTTTGCGGCTTTCTTTATGTCTGCAGTTTCATCAACAATAACGGGCGGATTGCCTGCACCTGCACCGATTGCTTTCTTTCCCGATGAAAGGAGCATTCTTACAACGCCCGGTCCGCCTGTTGCAACAAGCATTCTTACCGACGGGTGATTTACCATCATATTTGATGTTTCCATTGTCGGGTTTGCAACCGTTACAACTATGTTTTCAGGTCCGCCTGCTGCAAGAACGGCTCTGTTTATCAAGTCAACCGCATACGCTGAAATTCTTTTTGCGTGGGGGTGTGGGTTGAACACAACCGCATTACCGCCTGCAAGCATACATATACTGTTGCAAATTACTGTACAACTCGGGTTTGTTGAAGGAGTGATTGCCCCGATAACGCCATACGGTGCCATTTCAACAAGCGTTAAGCCGCCGTCACCCGACATTGCCCTCGCTTCGAGGTCCTCCGTTCCCAAGGTCTTATCTGCAACAAGATGATGCTTTAAAATTTTATGGTAAACATTACCCATACCCGTATCCTCAACGGCAAGCTTTGCCATCGTTTCAGCCTCGGCATGAGTTAGTTTTCTGATTTCACTTATTATGCTCTCTCGCTGTGCCTTGTTATATTTTCTAAACTGCGTATATGCCTTGTTTACGGCATTGAGAGCGTCTTCCATTGAGTCGAACACACCAAGCTGCTTGCGAGCCGGTGCCTTTATTGAAGATAAATCCATTTCAGAAAGTACATCTTTAACAAGCTGACTTACTTTTGCTTCATCTATCACTTTTTGCTCCCTCCATCTATCCTATAGATTTTATTCGTTCTTCGAGGTAACGAACAGCAAGCTTTGCAAGCGTGATGTCCTCCTCTCTCGTTCCGCCCGATACGCCGACCGCACCGAGCATTGCATCGCCAACCTTCAGCGGATAGCCGCCGCCCAAGAGCAGTATTCCGCCGCCGTTTGTTAAACCGTCAAAAGCTCCGCCCCTCGATTCCTCAAGTGCCTTATCGGTTGGCATTTTCAATGCCGCAGCGGTGTATGCCTTATCCTGCGATGCCGAGATTGATGCAAGAAGCGAGTTATCCATCGCTTCAAAAGCAATGAGCCTGCCATCGGGATTAACAACCGATACAGCTGCATTTATACCCAGCTTTTTTGCACCACACTCCACACAGTAAATAATTTCTTTCGCAAGGGAAAGGTTAAGGACGGGTTTTACGCAAATTCCGTTTATATCTGTTGTTTTAATCTCGATTTTCTTTGCAGGTTCTTCTATTTTTTGCTCCATTTGCTTTTCAGGAGCAGCATCATGGGGAGCTGAATGCGTTATTTCTGCGACTTTAGCGAGCATATCGTCAATCGTCATCATACTTTAAATCAGCTCCTGTCCGTTCGTTCTTATTTATTGTACTTTTCAAGTACTCGTCTTGTAACCTCTGCTACAATATTTTCTATGTCTGTCTTGTCAGCACCGCAGCTGCACTTTTTATCGTCATTGCATACCTGCGACGGCAACGGCTGGAAACCGTGATATGCGGCACTTGACTCCACACCGTTCTTTTCGTTTGCCTCTGTCGGCGACAATGAACATGTTCCGTCCTCATAACAGCCCGGGCAAAGCTTCTCCATCGGGTGTTTTCCGGGTACGCCAAACTGCTTTCTCAAGTCGATAAGCTTCTTAACCTCGCCGCAAGGGATTTCCTTTTCGCCGCCAAGAAGTCTTGAATACATCAATAGCTTTGCGTAAAACTCTGTTGATTCCATTCTGAAGAATGCTGTGTTCAGGTCGCAGCCGAATGACAATGCACCGTGATTTGCAAGCAGGATTGCGTCATAGTCCTGAAGATACGGCTCCAATGATTCGGGAATCTCCATTGTTGAAGGTGTGCCGTACTGTGCAATCGGGACAGCACCCAAGAATATGATTGCTTCGGGCATTATAAGCTTATCCAAAGCTATACCTGCGATAGCAAATGATGTTGCAATCGGAGGATGAGCGTGAACAACAGCGTTAACATCAGGTCTTTGCTCATAAACCTTAAGGTGCATCTTAAACTCTGATGAGGGTCTCCACTTGCCGTTGGCTTCCTTTAGGTTACCCTTTCCGTCTACCTTACAAATCATATCGGGAGTCATAAATCCCTTTGAAACACCTGTCGGTGTAACGAAATATGTATTGTCATCAATCTTTACCGAGAAGTTACCGTCATTTGCAGCAACAAAACCGTCATTGTAAATGCGTCTTCCGATTTCGCACAATTCTTTTTTAATTTCATATTCGGATTTGTACATAATTTTTACCTCTCTTATTTTTGATTTTTTTTGTTTTTTTGGTTTCTTTTTTAATTATACACCATTAATACCATTTTGTAAAGTCTTTTTTGCAAAATTATTCTTAAATTTTCAAGACTTTCCGCCCCAAAATGTGTATATTTTTAACATATTATTATTTTATCACATTTGGTTTTTTTTTGCAATACCTTTTTGTAACAAAAAAGATATGCAAAGAAATTTAAATAATTCGCAATGGGAATGAAAAAACAGCGTAGCAGTCATTAAAAACTACTACGCTGTAAAGAGTCTGACTTTTTGCGGTCACATCAAAAGTCGGAGTGTTTTTTTATATCTCATTTAAAAACTTCTCTGCCTGCTCTATTGCCCTCAGCGTTACTTGCTTTGCAGGGCCGCCGAGAACATTTCTGTCATTTACGCAGGTTTCCATTGATACCGCATCATAAATATCACTCTCGATTATATCCGAGAACGATTTCATCTCGTCCATCGTTAAATCAACTATGGCTTTGTTGTTTTCTATGCAATAGAATACCATATTTCCGATTACGGAATGTGCATCACGGAACGGCAAGCCCTTCTTTACAAGGTAATCTGCCGCATCGGTTGCGTTTGTAAATCCGCCCTTTGCACCCTCATACATATTTGCAACATTGACCTTCATTGTGCTTATCATATCACAGAATACGGGCAGGCACAGCTTAACTGTATCAATACTGTCAAAAATTTGCTCTTTATCCTCCTGCATATCCTTGTTGTATGCAAGCGGTATGCCTTTCATCATTGTCAGCAAGCCCATAAGGTTTCCGTAAACTCTGCCCGTCTTACCTCGTATCAGCTCGGCAACATCGGGGTTCTTTTTCTGCGGCATAATTGATGAGCCTGTTGAGAAAGCGTCGTCCATTTCAACAAATGAAAATTCGTTTGATGACCACAATATAAGCTCCTCGGAAAATCTGCTCATATGCATCATAATAATTGACAGACAGCTTGCAAGCTCAAGAACAAAATCCCTGTCGGATACTCCGTCAAGCGAATTCATCGTAACGCCCGAAAATCCTAACTCGTCTGCGACAAACTCCCTGTCAAGCGGATATGTTGTACCTGCCAACGCACCCGAGCCCAACGGCATTACATTCGTTCTCTCCTTGCAGTCAACGAGCCGCATATAGTCACGCTTAAACATCTCATAATATGCCAGAGCGTGATGTGCGAATGTGACGGGCTGTGCCTTTTGAAGATGCGTATAACCCGGCATTATGGTGTCGGTATGCTCCTTTGCCAAGTCCTTAAAAACCGTCATTGTATGCACAAGCATTTCCTCAATTTCAGCTATCTCGTCCATAAGGTACATCCTTATGTCAAGTGCAACCTGGTCATTACGGCTTCTGCCTGTGTGCAGTCTTTTTCCTGCATCACCAATTCTATCGGTCAGGATTTTTTCGATATTCATATGAATATCCTCGGCATCAATTAAGAATTCAACCTTGCCCGCCTCGATATCCGCAAGGATATTTTTTAGCTCCGCAACAATCTTGTCCGAATCGGCTTTCGGGATAATTCCCTGCTTGCCGAGCATTGTTGCGTGTGCAATCGAGCCTTTTATATCCTGCTTGTACATTCTTTTATCAAATCGGATTGATGAGTTGAAATCATCAACCTTTGTATCGGTGGACTTCCTGAACCGTCCGCCCCATAATTTTGCCATATTATTTCTCCAATCCAAAAGTTATTTAATTATATCGGTACCCATATACGGAACAAGTACATCAGGGATAGTTACCGTTCCGTCCTCGTTCTGAAAGTTTTCGAGGATTGCGGCAACCGTTCTGCCTACTGCAAGACCTGAGCCGTTAAGGGTATG
>JAXJPK010000141.1:0-7237 GCA_036311705.1 Clostridia bacterium | reverse complement strand
TAACAAATTGAATGGATTAGGTCTTTACCTTAAGAAAGAAGAAGATTAAGGAGGTACGGTTATGCCGGGACAGAGAAAATTAGGAATGCCCACAGATCAGAGAAGAGCAATGCTTCGTAACCAGGTTACAAGCTTCTTGGAGAACGGTAAGATGACTACAACTCTAACAAGAGCAAAAGAAACAAGAAGCATGGCTGAAAAGATGATAACTCTTGGTAAAAAGGGCACTCTTGCAGCACGCCGTCAGGCATTGGCATACATCACAAAGGAAGATGTTGTAACAAAGCTTTTCAACGAAATTGCTCCGAAGTATGCTGACAGAAATGGCGGATACACAAGAATTTATAAGCTTGGAGAGCGTCGTGGTGACGCTGCCCAGATGGCAATTCTTGAGTTGGTTGACTAATAAATATTAGAACATAAAAAAACCGCAAGCGAGCGGTTTTTTTATGCTAAAAATTTAAATTCTTTACCAAATCTTTACTAATTTTATGATAGAATAAACATACTGTATCACTTTTAACTCCTGCACCCTCAAAGGAGATTTTAGATGATTTTGAGGCAGTTAACGCAGGAAATGTAGAATAAATTTAGGAGATATATAGTTATGGAATTTTTGTTAGATGGATTTATGGCTGTAACATGGCAGCAAATTGTTATGTACGGCGTAGGAATACTTCTTATTTATCTTGCAATCAAGAAAAACTATGAGCCTTCGTTGTTGCTGCCGATGGGCTTCGGTGCAATTCTTGTAAACCTGCCGTTAACAGGTGTGCTAAATCAGCAGATAGCAGGTATAGGCGAGGTTGAGGGTATTATCGAATGGCTTTACAACTTGGGAATAGGCACATCGGAGGCAATGCCGTTATTGCTGTTCATCGGCATTGGTGCAATGATTGACTTCGGACCATTGCTTTCAAACCCGAAAATGTTCTTGTTCGGTGCGGCGGCACAGTTTGGCATATTCTTTGTAGTTATTGCGGCGGTATTGCTCGGATTTGACCTTAAAGATGCGGCGTCGATCGGTATTATAGGTGCGGCAGACGGCCCCACATCAATACTTGTTTCACAGGTGCTCAAATCAAACTATATAGGACCTATAGCCGTTGCGGCATATTCATATATGGCACTTGTGCCAATTATACAGCCCGTTGCCATAAAGGCGGTCACAACGAAAAAGGAAAGACGCATCAGAATGGCGTATAACCCGAAAAACATTTCAAAATCGTTAAGGATTGCGTTCCCGATAATCGTTACATTTATTGCAGGCTTTATCGCACCTCAGTCGATTGCACTTGTAGGCTTTTTGATGTTCGGAAACCTATTAAGAGAATGTGGTGTTTTAGGCTCGCTGTCAGAAACGGCACAGAATGTCCTTGCAAACCTTGTAACACTTTTGCTTGGTATAACGATTTCGTTCAGTATGGTGGCAGAGCATTTCGTAACACTTAACACTTTGATTATTATGGGTTTGGGACTTGTTGCATTCGTATTCGACAGTATAGCGGGCGTATTCTTTGCAAAATTCCTGAACCTGTTCACAAAGAATAAGATAAACCCGATGGTCGGTGCGGCAGGTATATCTGCGTTCCCGATGTCTGCAAGAGTTATTCAGAAGTTAGGTCAGGAGGAGGACAATCAGAACTTCCTGCTTATGCACGCAGTAGGTGCGAATGTATCAGGTCAGATTGCATCTGTTCTTGCCGGCGGTATGATTCTCAACCTGATTCCGCAGCTGATAAAGTAATCAAAGGAGGGCAAAGAATATGAATTTTACAAATTTAATGTTATCCTTAAAGCTTATGTGGCAGGGAATGTTGGGAATATTCATCGTAATGGCATCAATAGCATTTATAGTTTATATTATTACAAAAATATCGAACAAATAAAACGGGGATGTTAAAATGCCCTGTAACAAATGAAGCTCGCCGCTCGGCGTATCAATATACGCCGTCGGGTTACCCAAAGCAAAGCTTTGGCTCGTTTCGTCCGTTACAGGGCATTTTTTCCTATCCTTTTTTTTAAAAATAATAATTTTACCGCCAAACGGTCGGCACTGTTTTTTACATCCCATTTTGTTAGAATATACTTATAAAAAATCGGATAATATACATTTTTTATTGAATATATCCCTTTACAAATGCGTATGGGTATGATACAATAATTAAGATGACTTATTATGACATTTAATGAATAAAAACACTGATTTATGAATAATTATACAAGCATTTGGAGGAGAACGATATGATAAAAGCAGCTGTATTGGGTGCTACGGGTTATGCCGGAATTGAGCTTGTGCGTATTCTTTCCGCACATCCCGATGTAAAGCTTGAAATACTCGGTTCACACAGTTTTGACGGACAGCCGATATCCGAGGTTTACGGCAACTTTGCCCATGTCCTCGATTTAACCTGCGAGGAGCTTGATTTGGATAAGGTTGCAAAATGCGATGTTGCATTCACCGCATTACCGCACGGAGCGTCAAAGGATGTTATTCCGTCATTGATTGAAAAGGGATTAAAGGTTATCGACCTGAGCGGCGATTTCAGATATGACGATATAGAGGTATATGAAAAGTGGTATAACCAGGAGCATTCATCACCCGAGCTATTAAAGGAGTCCGTATATGGTCTTTGCGAATTGTATCGTGACAGGATAAAGGAGGCACGCCTTATCGGAAACCCGGGTTGCTACACAACTTGTTCAATTCTCGGTGCATATCCTATACTAAAGAGCGGGCTTGGCAAGAGCGAGAATATAATTGTTGATGCAAAGTCGGGCGTAACGGGAGCAGGCAGAGGCTTGGGACTTGCATACCATTTCTGCGAGTGTACGGAAAATACAAAAGCATACAAGGTTGCAACACACCGCCATACATCGGAGATTGAACAGGAGCTTTCGAAGGCGGCAGGCGAGGAGATTATGATTTCATTTACACCCCACCTAATCCCGCAAAAGAGAGGAATACTATCAACCATATATGTAAATCTTAATAAGCCTTGCACAACCGAGGAGGTTGTTAATGTTTATAAAGAGTTCTACAAGGACGAGTATTTTGTAAGAGTGAAGGATGCGGGCAAGCTGCCCGAAACAAAGCATGTGGCAGGCTCGAACTTTGTTGATATCGGCGTTGTTGTTGACCAACGCCTCAATCGTGCGGTAATTGTATCTGCGATAGACAACATCTATAAGGGTGCGGCAGGTCAAGCGGTTCAGAATATGAACCTGATGTTCGGACTTGACGAAAAAACGGGAATAGACAAAGCCGGTTTTTATCTATAATATCGAAAGCAGGGGAAGGATAAGATAATGGAAGCACTTATAAAAAAGGCACAGATTTTGATTGATGCATTGCCTTACATACAGAAGTTTTCGGGCAAAACAGTCGTTATAAAATACGGCGGTAACGCAATGATTAACGAGGATTTAAAAAACTCCGTAATTGAGGATATAATCCTATTAAAATTTATCGGACTAAACCCGATTGTAGTTCACGGCGGCGGTCCGGATATATCGAAGGCGTTGAGCGAGAAAGGCGTAAAGAGCAAATTTATAAACGGCTTGCGTGTAACGGATGAGCAAACCGTTAAGGTTGCACAGGAAGTATTGATTGGTAAAACAAATAAGGAAATTGTGGCATTAATTAACAAGCACGGCGGCAGAGCAGTCGGCATAAGCGGTATTGATGCGTCATTTATAGAATGCGAAAAAGAAACAACGGTTGTTGACGGTGAGGAAGTTGAGCTTGGTTATGTCGGCAAAATAAAGAATGTTAAGCGTGAGGTGCTTGACTTACTCTATAAAGACCAATGGATTCCCGTTATCGCACCTATCGGTACAGACAGCGAGGGAAACAGCTATAATGTAAATGCAGACACAGTCGCATCGGCAGTTGCGGCGGCGGTTGAGGCGGAAAAGCTGATTTTATTGACAGATGTTGAGGGAATAAAGGATAAAAACGGCGAAATTGTCTATGTTGCCGAGCCGCACGAGATAGACGAAATGATAGAGGACGGAACAATAAACGGCGGTATGATACCGAAGGTTCAGGGCTGTGTTGAGGCAATCCGTGACGGCGTAACGGGCGTGCATATCATTGACGGGCGTGTGCCGCATTGTTTATTGCTTGAAATATTCACAAAAACGGGCGTAGGCACGCTTATTAAAGGTCAGAAATATTAAATCTACTTGAAAGGAAAACGAAAACAATGAGAATGTCAAACCTTCTAATACCGACTTTGCGAGAAGTGCCGGCAGAGGCGGAAATTGCAAGCCACAGACTTATGCTCCGTGCAGGTCTGATAAGAAAGCTTGCGGCAGGAATATATTCATATTTGCCAATGGGTTTAAGAACTCTTAAAAAGGTTGAGCAAATTGTAAGAGAGGAAATGGAAAGAGCGGGAGCACAAGAGCTTTTGATGTCGGCATTACTGCCTGCAGAGGCATATCAGGCATCGGGCAGATGGGAGGTTTTCGGACCGAGTATGTTCAAGCTAAAGGACAGAGGCGACCGTGATTTCTGCCTTGGACCTACCCATGAGGAGCTTTTCACACAATGCGTTATTGATAATGTAAAGTCATACAAGGAATATCCTATGACCTTGTACCAAATCCAGACGAAGTATCGTGATGAGGGCAGACCTCGTTTCGGTGTTATCAGAAGCCGTGAGTTTGTTATGAAGGACGCATACAGCTTTGACCTTGACGAAGCAGGGCTGGACGAGTCATATAAGAAAATGTATGACGCATATAACAGAATATTCACTCGGCTCGGGCTTGATTTTACTGTTGTTGATGCCGACAGCGGTGCTATGGGCGGCAGCGGCTCGCAGGAGTTTATGGTTAAGTCGCCCGTTGGTGAGGACGGAATAGCATACTGCACAGACTGCGGATATGCCGCAAACTATGAAAAGTGCGAATGTATTCCGCAGGAGCTTGAGCAGATAGAGGGCGATTTGCCTTTGGAGAAAATCGAAACACCAAACGCACATACGATTGATGAGCTTGTCGAGTCGCTCGGTATGGCATCGCATAACTTCGCAAAGACTATCATCTATAAGGCGGACGATAAGTACATTGCGGCAATGGTTAGAGGTGACAGGGATGTTAACGAGGTCAAGCTGAAAAATCTCGTTGGCTGTACTGATGACCTTGAGCTTGCAGAGCCTGCAATCGTCAGAGAGATAACGAGAGCACAGGTTGGGTTTGCAGGCCCGATTGAGCTTGGAATCCCCGTATATGCCGATAAGGAAGTTGCACTTATGAAGAACTTTGTTGTAGGTGCAAACGAAACCGATATGCACTATAAGAATGTAAATATCGGTCGTGATTTCGAGCCTGACACAGTCGCAGATATTCGTGTGGTTGTATCGGGGGATAAATGCCCCAAATGCGGCGGCGAGATTAAATCGGAGCAGGGTATAGAGGTTGGCCATATCTTTAAGCTTGGCACAAAGTATTCAGAGGCGTTGGGCTTGAAGTATCTTGACGAATCGGGTAAGCAGAAAACTGTTATTATGGGCTGCTACGGCATAGGCGTAACTCGTTGCGTTGCGGCAGCCGTTGAGCAGTGCCATGACGATAACGGTATCATTTGGCCCGTATCTATCGCACCGTATCAGGCGATTATAGTAACCGCAAACTATAAGGATGCGGCCCAGGTTGAAGCTTCCGAAAAGCTATATCAGGAATTTTTAGACGCAGGCATCGAGGTATTGTTCGATGACCGTGAGGAGCGTGCAGGCGTTAAGTTCAAGGATGCGGATTTGGTTGGTATTCCCGTAAGAATAGTAGTCGGAAAGAAAATCGGCGAGGGCATTGTTGAATATAAGGAGAGAACGGCAGACTCGGCAGTTGAAATAAATGTCGGCGATGCTAAAGCAAGGGTAAAGGAATTTATTGACTCAAACTTGAATAAGTAACATACAGAGAATGTAAAAAAAACAGTGCCGATTGGTGCTGTTTTTTTTGCATTTTATTCCGCCGAAGCCCTATTCCATAATATAACATTGACTAAATTTCAAAAATATAGTATAATGTATGCAATACGGTGTGTACCGTGTTGATGTAAAACAGAAAAGAGATGATAAGTATGAAAAAAATAAAGAGGGTAATAGCTTTGCTGGCTATTTGTATGCTGTCTGCCGTTACCGCAACGGCGTCGCAAATCCCCGACCATAACGGAACGGATTTAAGCGGATTTGAAATCGGCACAAAAAAGCTGAACAAGGCGGTCAGGAGCTACAGCCCGATATTTAAGAGTGCGGGCGACCAGTACGGTGTTGACCCGAACATTCTGGCGGCGGTATGTATGCAAGAATCGGGCGGCGTGAATTATCAGTATTATTCTGACGGAACGCCCCGACCTGCATGGGGAATTATGCAGATAGAATACACGAACGAAAAGCCGTTCGCGGCATTCGGAAAAGACAGAACAGGTACGGAGTGGACGCTTGAGGATAGGCTTGACCCCGAAAAGGCTATTCCGTATGCGGCATTTTTGCTATCCGAATCACTTTATAAATATGATTATGACTACATAAAGATGCTGCAGGCATATAACTTTGGCGAAACGGTGCTTAACAGAATACTTGCGGCGGCAGGTGATAATTGGCTTGACGAGCGAAAGAATGCCGTTGATTATGTATCCAACTGGCCGTATAAAACATACGGTGATGCGTTATACCCCGAACGAGTGCTGGCGTATTATCATCACGATATAGACTATGTGGGAGCAAAGGTAACGCTTAACGGTGCGATCGTGAAATTCAAGGACCAGTACCCGATTATTGACAATGGTACAACCCTTGTTCCGATTCGTGCGGTCAGCGAGATGCTTAACGCAAAGGTCGACTGGAATGGCGAAAAAGGCATTGCAACAGTATTAAAGGGCGATAAGAAAATCGAGCTGCACACAGGCACAACGAAGGCATATATAAACGGAACACCGTATGAGCTTGAGGTAAGTGCGGAGGTTGTGAACAACAGAACGCTTGTTCCGCTGCGATTTGTGGCAGAATCCCTTGATATGGAGGTTTTCTGGCATGGCGAAACGAGAATGGTCGAGCTTGTGGATAAGGGGAGTATAGCCATCGAATAAAAACTGGGCTGATGCCTTTAGCGCAGACCGTTCAAAGGCGGAAAATATCAAAAAATAAATGTTTTATAAAGACTTATTGAATAAACTCGATGTTGAAATCCGCATTTTATGCGGATTTCTTGCATTTAACGCCCTGTC
>JAXJPK010000140.1:0-2694 GCA_036311705.1 Clostridia bacterium | reverse complement strand
CCTTTGATTTTACAGATGAGTATATCCGCCGTTATCATAACCGTACTTGAATTTTTTACAGGGTACATTGTAAACATCAAGCTTGATATGAATGTATGGAACTATAGCGATTTGCCGTACAACATAATGGGACAGGTATCCCTTTTATATACAATTTTGTGGTTTTTTCTATCACTGCTGTGCATTATTGCTGACGATTGGTTAAGATACCGATTATTCGGAGAGGAAAAACAAAAATATAGGATAATTTAATTAAGTCCAAAAAGCCGAAAGCATCGGTTGCCTTTGGCTTTTTTTGGTGTTTGTTTGACAAAAAAACATAAGGAAGCTGCATAAAATTGAATAAACCATAAATTTAATGAGAAAATATAGCGTAAACTATTGCAAATATGCGAAAATCGTGGTAAAATAGAGAATAGATAATGACAGAGGGGTGTTTTTTTATGATTGATGAACTAATTGATAAATTGGTTTCATATGGAGTCCTCACAGGACTGATTGGAGAGGAGGATAAAATCTATGTAACAAACAGCTTACTAAAGAAGCTTGAGCTTGACAGCTACAAGCAAACAGGTGCGGTTTGCAGCAATCCCGACGAACTATTTGAAATTCTTGACGGTATAACAGACTATGCTGTTTCAAAGGGTATGCTTGAGCATGACAGCATAGTATATAGAGATATGTTTGATACGGATATAATGAATACATTAACTCCGTTCCCATCAACGATTATAAGAGAGTTTTCGGACAGACTGAAACGGTCTGCAAAGGATGCAACCGATTATTTTTATAAGCTTTCATGCGACAGTAATTACATAAGACGCGACCGTATAAAGAAAGACATTAAATGGACGGTTGATTCGGAGTATGGCGAAATTGAGATAACAATAAATCGTTCCAAACCCGAAAAAGACCCAAAAGCAATTGCGGCTGCAAAGAACGCTGTTGCATCGGAATATCCGAAATGTCAGCTTTGTGTAGAGAATGAGGGTTACTACGGTCGAGCTAATCACCCGGCAAGAGCAAATCATAGAATAATTCCTATTACGATTTGCGGCAATAAGTGGGGATTCCAGTTCTCACCGTATGTTTATTACAATGAGCATTGTATCGTCTTTAATGGCGAGCATGTTCCGATGATAATAGATAAAGCCGTATTCTCAAAACTTATTGATTTTATAAAGACATTTAACCATTACATAATAGGCTCAAATGCTGATTTACCGATTGTAGGCGGCTCAATTCTATCGCATGAGCATTTCCAGGGCGGAAATCACATTTTTGCGATGCATAGGGCAAAGAGCGAGAAAACATACACAATAAATGGCTTCGAGGACATCGAGGTCAGCCGTCTTGCATGGCCTATGTCTGTTTTAAGACTAAAGGGTGATAATACGGACAAACTTGTAGAGCTCGCAGATAGAATATTGACAAGCTGGCGTAGCTATACCGATGAAGATGCATTCATATTTGCTGAAACTGACGGTACGCCGCACAATACAATAACTCCGATTGCAAGTATGGCTGACGGTAAATATGTTCTTGACTTGGTGTTGCGTAATAATATAACAACAGATGAGCATCCTTTGGGCGTATATCATCCACACTCGGAGCTGCACCATATCAAGAAAGAGAACATCGGTCTAATCGAGGTTATGGGTCTTGCTGTATTGCCGGCAAGATTGGTAGAAGAGCTTGATGCTGTTGGTGATGCGTTGGTTAATGGTGTCGATATGGAATCAAACGACTTGACGAAGAGCCATGCAAAATGGGCAGAGCAAATCAAGGCAAATCATCCCGAGCTTAACAAAGACAATGTCATGGACATTCTCCATGAGGAGGTTGGAAAGGCGTTTGTTACTGTTTTGGAACATGCAGGTGTGTACAAGAGGACAGAAGAGGGTATGAAAGCCTTTGACAAATTTGTAAATCAAGTATAAAACAATATTGAATATTCATTCAGAGTGTGATAAAATATCAATACAAATATTTATTAGAGTATGAGGTGAAAGTATGTCGTACAAAATTGTTGAAAAGAAGATGCTTAATCCTACCGTATTTTTGATGGAGGTAGAAGCACCGTTAGTTGCGAGAAAAGCAGAGCCGGGTCAGTTCGTTATTTTAAGAATTGACGAATTCGGCGAAAGAGTTCCGTTCACTGTTGCTGATTTTGACAGAGAAAAGGGCACGATTACTATTATCGTTCAGATAGTAGGTAAGACTACTAAGGATTTGGCAAAGCTTGAATCGGGAGATGAGCTTCTTGATTTTGCAGGTCCTTTAGGACAGCCCACCCCGCTTGGCGGAAAGAAAAAGGTGGCAGTAATCGGCGGCGGCTTGGGAACAGCTATTGCATATCCCCAGGCTAAGAAGCTGCATGAGCTTGGTACAGAGGTAACTGTTATAACGGGATTTAGAAATAAAGAGCTTATTATTCTCGAGGATGAGCTAAAGAAAATTGCAGATAAGCTTATTATTGCTACGGACGATGGTTCAAACGGAAATCAGGGTTTTGTTACAGATATGCTTGAAAAGGAAATCGAATCAGGCGAGAAGTTTGACGAAGTAATTGCAATAGGACCGTTGGTAATGATGAAATTCGTTTCAAAGCTTACAGAGAAGTATAATATACCTACAATGGTAAGTATGAACCCTGTTATGATCGACGGTACAGGAATGTGCGGCGGTTGCCGT
>JAXJPK010000139.1:0-5808 GCA_036311705.1 Clostridia bacterium | reverse complement strand
TTTCATTCCCGGTTTAGTCAAAAGACCATTAAGAGATTCTATACTGTTATCAATTACTCTGAAGCTTCGTGCTCCTTCATCTTCAATTAACTTATAACAAACCCTTGTAGCTATTTGACTTAATTCATCATAGTGTAGGCAAAATTCATCTAAAGAATATGCTACTCTTGTTTCAGGAACGATTTCAGGTAGCTTTGACTTAAAATAAGCATAGGTGCTTTGTTTATCATCAAGCATTTGAACAAGTGCAGCATTGGTATTTGCAAACAACTTAACTCCAATAGCATCAAATCTGTTCTTATTTACAATTATCTCCGACAAAAATCGTCTTGGCACAAAAACATCAACGCTGTGCTCTTTACAAAAATTAACGCAGAAATCCACATAGTCATTCGCAGAAATATCTTTTTCTTCTGAATACCATTCATCACAAGTCATTTTGTAGATGGCTGAAGAATTAGTGCTTGTACCAATTATGTGAAATTCATTATTTGTATCGGCTTTTATCATATTTATCAAATGATATGCCGTGCTAAACCAATGATTGAACCAAATTCGCATTGTAGTTATCCTTCCTGTATTCCATATACTTGTCCTAATTTATAGATTCTGTCTGCCCATCTTAAATGACACTTAACCTCATTCATTCGTGAACCATTTGAGCTTTTACCGACACCATATTCATCTAAGTCCCAACCAAGTATTTTTATGGCATCTTCATAATCAGCCTTACTTACTTTTAAGCTATCGTATATAACGGGTATCTGAGAGGGGTGAATGGCGGTCTTTCCTATAAAACCATTTAATTTATCCAATTCGAGTTCTCTGATTAAGCCGTGTTTCCATTCTTCGTCAACATCTGAACCAAAGTATTCCCAAACAGGTCCCGACACAACAAAATCTGTACCAAAAACATTTATAATGTTGACTAAAATATCTCTTATAACTCCGATTTCATATATGTTTTGATTTATGTTTCTTCTCAAACCATACATATTACTAAAGTCATTTCCGCCAACTCTTATATTTAGAACGAGGTCTTTTATATGTAACAGTTTTTCTTTTAGCTCGTATAATGCCGGAACTCTACCACCTATATCTGCAACCATACTGCTTTCAAGAATCGGCATAATATATAGTTTATTTTCAAGACCTTCGTTATACTCTGTAATTAAAGCAGAGTATTCATCACAATTTGTTAAATCGAACTTAGGAAGAATATATCCGGTGATAATATTTTCTTGCTCTTTAATCATATTATGAATCTTTTTCATGTGTTCGGGGTTACGAACCCTCACAAAAAGAAGTGGAAGATCTGAATTACTTTTTTTAAGTTTTGACAATGTATTGCACAACTCTATTTCAGCCATTGGTAAAGCTTCATCTTTGATTGAGTCTTCAAGACAAAAAGCAATAGAAGTCAGGCAATCATATTTCTTTTGAATTATTTTATCAGCTATTTTGGTGTTCAATGCAGGTGTATATAACAAGCCACCAACCTTATATGCCAATGTGTCTTTTTCGTTTATTGTTTCCATTGTATTTAATCCTTCCACTTTAAGGTTGTTATATAAAAATGATACCTACAACTAACATATAAGCGACAAATAAAATTCTATAATATTTTTCAAAGAATACTTTCGGTACAAATACTAAGCTTATCGTGATAATTGCGAATATCAGATATTTCAAAATAAATTCCATTTAGACCACCTCTTGTATATAGTATGCTACATAAGAGGTGATTGTTATTCGTTTAGCTTTATTTGCTATAAAAGAGCAAGCACAACACTTGCTCTTTTACAACTCAAATATTGATTTACTTGTTTCCTCTGTTATCCCAAAGTTTGCATAATCCTCTTGCAGACCAAATAGTAACAAGATATAAAAGAACTGTAGGTATTGCACCTAACAAAACGCCTGCGTTTTTTATGGCAACCTGAATCATTACCATTACGAAAAAGCAAGCTATGTAAATAAATACTTTCATAATTTGTTGTTCTCCAATTTTAAGATTAGCTATTTCGTGATTTTTTGGTTATAAAAAACACCGCAACCAAAGACAATAGTGCCGTCAATGAAGAAATAGCAATTATCATTTTTTTCATAATTATCTTACCCCGTATTATAATCCTTTAGGATTAGGACCATACTGATTTGCACCGGGTTGACTATCAAGAACAGAAAATACAAATATAATAATTCCGCCGATATAAGGAATAAGATTTAATAAAAGGAACCAACCGCTTCTTCCGGTATCATGAAGTCTGCGAACAGACATTGCAAGTGATGGTACAAGAATTGCAATAGCGTAAGCAAAGATCAATAAGCCAAAAATTCCCATTATCCCCGCAGTTAAGCCTGATGGTTCACCATTACTTGTAATATCAATCATCATCGGAATAAACATAATAAGATAAAATGCCATTACGATAATAAAATTCATTACAGAGGCAAGCCAATATTCGCTTCTTCTGCTACGACCATTAAACTGTGCATACTTTTTAAACATACTCTTATAAGCAGTTATCAAATTGAAATTTTCTACATTTCCACTTGGCTTTACACCAAATAAACTTGTACCACAATTTGGACAGAAGCTTGCTTGTCCTGCGTCAGTTCCACAATTTGAACAATACATAAGTTTTCCTCCTTTTTAAATTGCTCTTATTATCGAGTCAATTTTTTTACAAGCTCTTTTGCTTCAGGTTCATTTTCATCGAACTCAGCTCTCAGTTCTTTCAAAATTTCAAGAAGTTCTGATTTTGATGAAGCACGTTCAATTCTTTCCTGATAATCTCTTAATGTAGCCATTTCACATTACACCTCCCATATTATTTTTTATCTTCTGCTCGGCGGCAAATGCCGAGAAATCATTGATGCAAATCTGCTCATTGGCATTGTTTGTAAATAAACTTTTCCGGGACCTGTAACAACAGTATGGAAGATACCTTCGCCGCCCAAGAATGTATTTTTCATTCCACCAACAGTTTTAACATTTACCTGACAAGTGGCACTCATAGCTGCTAAATGTCCTGTATCAACAATTATTTGTTGTCCTGATTGTAGCTTGTATATTTCAACCGAGCCATCAATCTCAATAAATGCCGTTCCATTTCCCGAAAGTCTTTGTAGAATAAAACCTTCGCCACCAAATAAGCCACTACCCAAATTTTGATTAAAGTGAGTAGAAAGAGTAACTCCTACTTCAGAAGCAAGAAATCCTGATTTTTGAACAACCAATTCATTGCCCGGACTAATTTGAACAGGCATTATTGAACCGGGGAACTTTGATGTAAAGGCAATTTTGCCTGGACCACCTTCAGCCGTATATATGTTTTGAAAAATCCCTTCACCTGCAAACATTCGTCCTAAAGCAGCTCCAACACCACCGTTAGATGTTGTTTCCATTTTCATATTAGCTGACATCCAACTCATACCGCCACTTTCAGTAACCATTTGTTCTCCGGGTGCAAGACTACAAACTACAACGGGAAGATTGCCACCTTTAATTTCGTATTGCATAGTTTGTCACTTCCTTTACCTAAAAAACCTAAACAAGCTCTGTATCCCTAATTTTCTTTCAAGATATTTTTTGAACCTTGAAAACAACCAAAATAGCAGTATGAATATGAGTGTAAAAATCATACATATTTGAAGAATAAATGCTGCTATGCCGTAATAAAGAGTTGTTTTTTTAATATCAATGTATAGAGTGTATATACCAATAGCAAATGCTATCAGAATCATCACTATCTGTAATCCGCCTGTCTGTTCGCTTGCAGCTCCAAACAAAAGAAAAGAAGCTAACATACAGAATGTATAAGGGAATATACTGAAATTGAATTTATTCTTATACAGTTGCAAAACTTTGAAAAATCCAAACACTAAAAGTATGATTCCACCGATTATTCCAATTAGCAAGCACAATGAGCTTATTGGACCTAAATTCATAAAAATCTCCACCTTTTTTCAAAGGTGTTCGATTATATCTTTCACCTTTGTCTATTAAAAATCATCAAAATCAATATCGTCTGTTGAGAAATTACCATTATACACAGGTGTTAATGTAATGGTATGTCCATATTCGTATGTAAACTCTAACAATTCGTCACTTTTACTGTATCCACCATCAGGACCAAATAAGTGTTCATATCCATACCATTTATCGCCACAAGCATACTTCAACTTATATTTTCCGCAAGGAACATTAAATTCTTTACTTTCTCCCGGATGTAAGAAGATACTTTGCACAGTTTCATCTGTTGTTGGGTTAACCAACTTGATGTAATAATAAGTGTTATCTTTATATGTAGGAAGCTGAACTTCCAAAACAGATGTGTTTGAACTATAAGGATCATAATTATGAGATAGTGTTCCGTTTGCAGGTTTTTCAACTTCTTCATATTCAAATTCAGGTTCTTTTTCAACTTCAGGAGTTGTTGTAGTCGAAGAAGAGTCTGATTGTGTGTAACTACTTGTACTACTATTGCTTGATGTCGAAGTGTTTGAATCATTATTACTACATTTGCTTACTGCAAATATAAACACTATAAATATAATTGCCCATATTATCAGTTTTTTGAAATTCGCTTTAGTAAATGCAGGTTGATGTTGACCTCTTGAATATGCACGAACCGCTAATCTACAAGCACTATCAAACTGACTTTTAGTGCATAAACTAATGTTATTATTTTTTTCTAAAGCATAATATAGACCGTGTTCGCAGTATTGAGATGGGGGAAATTTATTAGCATCAATATTGTTTACCGCAACAACTCTTGAACTATAATTGTCCAGGTTAAAAATTTTAACCTGATTAGCTGAAGGTATTCCCGTAGGAGCACCTTGTGAACCTGAGGATACGGATGCCGGAGTAGGTGGTGTGGGAATAGGGTTCGGTGCGGAAGAACCACCCGAACTGTTACGATTTCCGTTTGCATACCACTTATCGTACTTTGCACGCTCATTAGCATCGGTCAGAATTTTATAACCCTCGGTCATTTTCTGAACAACCTCTTGAGATACACCTTGTCTTGCCTTTAAAAATGATGCTTTAATTTCTGCTTCAGTTGCATTTGGAGCAACATTCAATAATTTATAGTAATCTTCTTTGTACACGGTTTATTTCCCTCCAAAATAAATTAAATACCGCTATGACTTAATATCCGCCACCTTTTAAATCAAAGGTATCAGATTCTTGACATTCGCCTTTGTTACCGCACCAAGCACAAGTAACAACATTTGTTTCTCCTGAATAACAGGTTAAATTTCCGCAATTACCGCAGCTAAACCACCCCATTGTGCCACAGTAAGGGCAACCGGGATATTCAGCATCCATTTCAACTCTACCGGACACACTTGTATCATATCCCTCGTTTTTTGCTGACTGCTCGTTTATCTTAAATGCCCAAGTACAATGCCACGCACCATCACTCATTTTTTCCATTCTAATTCCGTATGGTCTTTTTGAATGGTTGCATTTTGCGACAACGACATTAGCTTCTCTTTCAAATTCTCTCATTACAATTCACCTTCTTTGATTAAACAATATCTCTTGCAACAACAAAGTTCTTGTTTGCAGACTTAAAGTGCATTGTAACTGCCGCATCATTATGACTAACTGTAATAGAAATAGAGTTCGGTGGATATATAGATTTCATCTGCTTAATAGTCATTTTTGCCAAAGCTTGAGCAAGACCTTCACATTCTGCATCTGTATGTAAATCTCTATATCTCTGTTTCTCGAAACTATAATCGTCTTGAGGATTGGTATATGAACTCTGATAATTAAAATTTATACCTGTT
>JAXJPK010000138.1:0-2595 GCA_036311705.1 Clostridia bacterium | reverse complement strand
GTATCAGAATTTGAGTGGAATGGGTTAACTACATTTGGTGCAGCAAACTTGGGTGAAGCTTTCATAGAACTTGATAAGAGAATAGCATGTTGTGATTATGATAGCGGGGAATATTTTAGACCAATAATTTATCTTATTACTAAAGCACATCCATATAATGATTATTCTTATGGGCTAAATGTTCTTAAAAAAAACAAGATTTTTCTTAAGGCAAAGAAATGTGCTATTCCCGTAGGTGAAATCGCTGACGAAGAAGTAATTAGAGATTTCTTGACAGATAACAACAAAACACTAATTTGTTATACTCCTGAAGAATTGAAAAGACAAATACAATTTGAGGATTTTAGTTAAGCCGATAAAAAGGAGGGGTTAATGTGGCTAAGTATGGTATTTCAAAAGAAGGTGTAGATAGTTTACTCAAACTTTCAAATGACTTACTTACAGGTACCGTTGCTCTTGATGATGCCGGAACTCTTTTAGAAAGACAGATGTTAGCTCTTGGAGATAGACTTGGTATATATGAAAATGAAATTTTTGAACTTATAAGCAAACATAAAAGAGCACTTAATGATAATAGTGCAGAGTTTGTTGAACTTGCCAATAAAATAGTGGCAAAAGCCGAAGAAATCAAAGGTTTGTTTACACTATAATTATAACTTTGCCCGAAATGAGGTGAATATGTGGCTAAATATGCGATTTCAGAAGAAGGTGTATCACAACTTCAAAAACTTTCAAAAAGCATAATTAGTGATACTGAAAATATATATGAAGCCGGGATTTTGTTAAAAAACAATATATCTTCCCTTGGAGAAGGTCTTGGAATATATGAAGATGAAATCATTGATTTAGTAAATCATAACCAAGCCACATTGCAATCGAACAGAGAAGTTTTTAAACAGTTATCCGATTCCATTGTAAAAAAGGCTGATGAGATATGTGATTTAATGGGTTTTTCTTCTGTTGGAAAAAGTTCAGTTGGAGATAATACACCTACACAACCATATAGAGCACGAAGAAACGATATGGTACCTCAAGCTCATGGAATAGAAGCAGTCCAAGAATGGATTGGTGATATAAACCCTAATTACCACAGTCCATATTTCCCGCCCGGACGAAATAATCCTTATCATATCAACTGTGGTTCATGTGCTTTTGCTGTAGAAAGTAGATTTAATGGAAATGTTAATGCTATGGCAAGTAGTCAAAATATAGGTAGCGATCCTGCTATGGAACAAGCAACAGGAAAAACTTGCAAATATATGTCTGTGGAAGAAATAGAAAATATATTAAAAGATAGAGGTGCAGGTTCTCATCTGATTGTAGGAATTAACAGAAAACCAACACCTTTAGGGATACCTCAAAGCGGTCATTGGTTTAATGCATATTATGATGGAGAAAAAATTTATACTGTTGACGGACAACCCGGACTCATTCTTGGATGGCCACCTGATTATGGTGACATTTCAGAATGGTGTGCTTTGATTTAATATGGGAGGTGTAACTGTGTTAGAAAAAAACAAATGTGTTGAATTAGCTTCAAAACTGCTTCAAATTAGCGTTGATGAAGTAAATCAATGTAGTGGAATTATAGAAGAGCATAATTTGTTTTATGTTAGTATTCCAACCAAAGGTGGAAGTTCTTTAATTATTGATGAAAATAATGAAATTTTATATGCCGACTCATCTGTTGGATATACTAAGCATTTAGAAGAATACTTAAAAGGCACTCGTACACCAAAGGAGTTGTTTTAAGAGGATTACATCAATGATAAGGGAATAAAAAAATGGAGGGGTTTATTTGGCTAAATACGCAATTTCAGAGGAAGGTATCTCTTGCTTGGAAAAGCTTGCTCAGGATCTTAAATCAGCTTCTGCGAGTATTGATGAAGAAAGTATGAAGCTATATAAGACAGTTGAAGGCTTTGAAGAAGGTTTGGGGATATATCACAAAGAGATTTTGGAGCTTATTCGCAATGTCTTGAATACAAATAAAGCTTCAAAGGACGAAGTTGAATATCTTGCAAACAAAAGAATACCTCAATTAAAAGAGATTATCTTTACACTTATGTGTAATGGTATGGGCGGTGGTTCTTCAGATGATGAGGATGAACCGCCACAGAAAAAGTTAGTTTTAAGAAGAAGATAAAATATATTTTAGGAGGATTTTAACTATGGCAAACAAAACAGTTGATACCGAAGCTTTAGGTCAGGCTGCAAACGCTCTCTCTACTTACATTGAAGCGGTGCAGAACAACATTCAGAAAATGAAAGATGCGGCTACTGATTGTAGCGACAATATGGGTAGTGATGTTTATAGTCAAAAGGCTATTTCAAAACTTGAAACCTGTGCAAAGGATTTGCAGAAAACATTAAACGAAGCTTCAGAATTGAGAAAGAAAATCTTAAACAAGAAAAAGCAAATTGAAGATTCTTATGCTTCATTCTAAGGGAGGTTTAAGTAATGGCTAAATACGGAATAAGTGCTGAAGGTGTTTCAGCATTAAATCAATTAGCATCTGATATGAGCACTATCAACGATGATATTGAAGAAAACGGACGCACATTAAAGGCTACTGTTGCTTCAATCGGCGATGG
>JAXJPK010000137.1:0-8497 GCA_036311705.1 Clostridia bacterium | reverse complement strand
CTGTATCTTGACCCTAACGAATTTTCAAGTTCGGCATATAAATATCAGTTTATGGATTTATCGAGATATAACGGAATAAGCCGTGACGAGCTTGCAAAATTCCTTGACGGCAAGGGAATACTAAGCGGAAAGGCAGATGCATTTATAACGGCGGCAAAGACATATAACATCAGTGAAATGTATCTTGTTGCTCATGCGTGCCTGGAAACAGGTTACGGAACATCACAGCTTGCAAGAGGTGTGGACTATAACGGAAAGCGAGTTTATAATATGTTCGGCATTGGTGCATATCAATATGATGCGGTCGGTACAGGGGCAAAGAAAGCATACAGCGAGGGCTGGACAAGCCCCGAGGCAGCTATTATGGGTGGAGCGAAGTTTATCAGCGAATATTATATTCATGCCCCGTCAGGCAGACAGAACACGCTGTATAAAATGCGATGGAATCCCGAAAATCCGGGCAATCATCTGTATGCAGGTGATATTGCATGGGCTGTTACTCAATCGACAATTATGGAATCTATAATGTCACAATTTGCAAGCGGTGCTATAAGCTATGAAGTGCCTGTTTATGCAGGCTCTGTGGCACCGATTATAGACACGGCGTCACAATTATCAATAACAAGGCGATAGGAGGGATAATATGGTGACAATAGTTGGAACGATACTGCTTACGGGTTTTTTCGGAACAGCGGCTTGGCTGTTATATATCAAGGATTTATTGAAAAAGCCGTCGGCTAAGGATAGCAGGGTTTATTTTACGATTATACTTGCGATAGGCCTTGCAGTAAGGGTTATTGCGGCGGTAAGCTTTAAAGGTCACACGACCGATATGGGCTGTTTTATCGGCTGGTCGGACAGGATATTTAAAGACGGCATTTCGCAGTTCTATTTATCGGACAGCTTCCATGACTATCCGCCGGGTTATGTATATGTTATGTATGTCCTTGGTGCAATTAAAAACACTTTTAATCTCCGGAATGAGGCACTGTGGCTTTTGATAAAACTACCGTCAATAATATGTGACTTATTTATAGGCGTTATGGTGTATAAGGCGGCAACAAAACGGGTTGGCGGTATGTGTGCGGCGGCACTATGTGCGTTGGTAATTTTTAACCCCGCACTTATTCTTAACGGCTCCGTATGGGGTCAGGTGGACTCTGTTCTCGGCATATTCTGTGTTGCTTCAATCTGGCTTGCGTGTGAAAAACGGCTGATACCGTCCTTCTTTGCATTCGGTGCGGCGGTATTAATAAAACCGCAGGCTTTGTTCATTGCACCTATACTTGTGTTTGCGGTGGTTGAGCAGGTAATCTTGGACAAGGACGAGTTCAGGAAAAGCTTCCTAAAAACAGTTCTCGGTGCAATCGGTGCAATTTTAGCCGTTTTCGTTCTGTTTATGCCATTTGGAAACAATCCTATTCACGGCATCCAAGTGATAATAAATCAGTATATACAAACGATTGGTCAGTATAACTATATGACGGTTAATGCTTTCAATCTTTACGGTGCATTGGGGAAAAACTGGGTTGATGTAACGCCGTTTTCGTCAATTTTCGGCTATACGGCAATAGCGTTAGTTGTTTGTGCGTCGGGTTATGTATTTTTCAAGCGAAAGAGTGATGACAGATACTTTGCGGCAGCGTTTGTGCTTGTGTTCGGAATATTTATGCTGTCGGTTAAGATGCACGAAAGATACGCATTCGGCGGTATCCTGATGCTTATATTTGCATTGGTATATGCACCGACTGATATGAACGCTCTGTTCTATATGCTTATTTCGCTGTCGCAGTTCTTTAATATGGCGTGGGTATTGTTCATCTACGAAAAAGATCCGAGTAAATACTTCACATCATCTGCGGTAAATGTTGCATCAATTATAAATCTGTTAATTTTTGCAGCGTATATGTACAATATGTTAAAATCCGCAAAGCTTGATGCAAAGGCGACCGTACTGCCGAAAGCATCAAAGAAATCGGGAGCTGAAGCTGACGCTCCAAAATTTCAAGTCAGCGAAAAAGCAGAAAAGCTTGTTGCGGCAGATTTGGCAATTATGCTTATTATGACGGTTATATACGGTGCGGTTGCATTCTATAAGCTTGGCGACAGATTTGCACCGCAAACCGAAACGGAAATTCTAAACAATGAAATAACGGTCGATTTCGGTGAGGAAAAAGAAATTCTAAACACAGCATTTTTCCTGGGTGCAAGACAACTCGAGGAGGATAGAAATCTCACAATTAAATATCTTGACCAAAATGGGAAAATAGTATATAATGATATAGTAACTTCGGGCGATGTTTTTAAATGGACTGTTTGTGATGAGATAAACCAAACAGCACGGTATGTGGTTATTTCATCAAACGCACAGCCGTCACCTGATGATGCGACTGATAAGATATATTTAAAAGAAATATGCTTTATAGATAAAAACGGCGGAATAATCGAGCCGATTAATAAAACCGACGAGGGCTGCAACGAACTGTTTGATGAACAACAGTATATGACAGCCGAGAAGTCGTATATGTCGGGAACATATTTTGATGAAATATATCATGCTCGAACAGCCTATGAGTTTATACACCATATGAGCGTGTATGAATGGACTCATCCTCCGCTTGGCAAGGTGCTTATGGGTATTGGAATACTCATATTCGGTATGGTTCCGTTCGGATGGCGATTTATCGGAACATTGTTCGGAGTATTTATGGTCCCTGCGGTATATCTGTTTGCAAAACGGATGCTTAAATACAGATGGCTTGCGGTTGTAACAAGCTTGCTGTTCGTGTTCGATTTTATGCACTATACGCAAACACGAATTGCCACAATCGACACATATGTCACATTCTTTATAATAGTTATGTATTACTATATGTATAAGTATTATAAAAAGAGCTTTTACGATACACCGCTTGTTAAAACACTCGTTCCATTGGGAATATCGGGAGTATTCTTCGGTTTATCTGCGGCATCAAAATGGACGGGCATTTATGCAGGTGCAGGGCTTGCAGTCATATTCTTTAAAACCATATATGACAGATACAGGGAGTACTGCTACGCATTAAAAAATCCTGATGGTTTTAGTGGCGATATATCACACAAAACAGTTATAGACACATTCAAGAAAAACACGATTATAACCATTCTGTTCTGCTGTGTAACATTCGTTATAATTCCGTTTGCTATTTATGCTGTATCTTATATACCATATTTGAACACACCGAGCGGTGCGGGATTAAAAACAATTTTTACAAACGCAGAACAAATGCTGACATACCACAGTAAGACGGTGGTGGATTCCACACATCCTTTTTCATCGCATTGGTATGAGTGGCCTATTATATACAGACCGATTTGGTATTTCTCAAACACGCTTGATAACGGTCTTAAACAGGGTATAAGTGCGTTTGGCAACCCTGCAGTATGGTGGATGGGTATAATTGCGTTGGCACATAACTTTGCTATTGCTGTTATTGTTCCGCTGAAAAAGAAAGACTATTTTGGGAAGAATAAGTATATGTTCGGCACTCTATTTATTGCACTGTGTGCAGTCATTTGTATGGTATCGGCACTTGCAATAAGCGAGAGGACGGAGCGTATATTCTCGTGCGTTTCGGTTTATGCAATCATCATGTCGGCGGTGTTTATAATAATGCTGGTGAATGATGAGTGGTTGAAAAATGCATCTTCAAAAACGGCTTGGTTCTTGCTAATTGGCTATTTTGCGGGATATTTACCCTGGACGCTTGTAGTCAGAACAACATATATTTATCATTATTTCCCGTGTGTAATATTCGTTGTTTTGATGATAGGCAACAGCATAAAGACAATCTATGATAATGCACAGAATAAAAAGTCGGTAAGATACGGGGCGATTATTTACGCTGCTGTTGCAGTCGGTTTATTTATTATGTTTTATCCGGTGCTAAGCGGACAACCCGTAAGCCTTGAATTTGCCGAAAAATGGCTGAAGTGGTTTAGTTCGTGGGTGCTTGTATAATAAAAAATAAAAAAATATATATGAGGTGAAGTTTTATGAGAACAATTAAGAGTGAGGAAATCACAAGGGCAGTCAGAGAAATGTGCATAAATGCAAACTGCCACTTAAATCCTGACATTAGGGAAGCGTTGGAAAAAGGCATTGAAACCGAAAAATCAGAGGTATCAAAGGGTATTTTGAAAAATCTTATCTTGAATGCTGATATTGCCGACAGAAAGGAAGTGCCTATTTGCCAGGATACAGGTATGGCAGTATTCTTTGTTGAAATAGGCAAGGAAGTATTTGTTGAGGGCGACACAATAACAGACGCAATCAACAAGGGCGTTTCAGCAGGCTATACAGACGGCTATTTGAGAAAATCTGTAGTTCAGGACCCGCTCGACAGAGTGAATACAAAGGACAACACCCCTGCTGTAATCTACTATGATTACACAGACGGAGATAAGATAAAGATAACATTTGCACCTAAGGGATTCGGAAGCGAAAATAAGGGCGGATTAAAGATGCTTAACCCCTCTGACGGCGTTGAGGGCGTTATTGATTTTGTTATCGAAACTGTCAGAAAAGCAGGTGCAAACCCCTGTCCGCCGATGGTTGTTGGTGTAGGTATAGGCGGCACAATGGATAAGGCGGCTGTATTGTCAAAGAAGGCTTTAACTCGTGAAATTACAGAGCGAAACGAAAAGCCGTATTATGCAGAACTTGAAAAGCAGCTGCTTGAAAAGATAAATATGCTGGGTATAGGACCGCAGGGTATGGGCGGAACCACGACTGCTATGGCGGTAAATATCGAAGTATATCCGACTCATATTGCAGGCCTGCCCGTTGCTGTTAATATTAACTGCCACGCCACTCGTCACGCTGTAACGGTTCTATAATGAATGATGTAGGAGTGAAGCTAACGCAGCTGCGAAAGCAATGTGGGCTTACGATAGGTGATGCTGCCGAGATTATAGGCGTTTCGCGAAACACTCTTGCAGCTTATGAAAGTGGTAAAACAGAAATTCCCATTACCGTTTGTATGCGGCTTATGAATTTATATAACTGTGATGTGTTTGATATTTACGGTGTTCATGCAGATGATGAAAATAAATCGGATTTTTGCCAAATACTGAAAATTCAGGCGGGTTGTGAGGTTTTAAAGGAAATAGAAGCAGATAAACGGTTGGGAATGACCGAAATCTCTGACGAATACTATAAGAAAAAGTTTAAATTATATGTAAAGCGATATACTGACGACACTAGTTTTATGGGGCAGATCACTGATGAGGAAATAGACAGAACAGCAGATATTCTGTTCGGAGCCCTAAATAATACTTAAAAAATCGAGGACAAAATTGACTTGCCAATTACCGAATTTCCAAATCGGTCGGTTGACAAGTCAGTTGTTTATCCTCGATTTATTTTATTTCAAGTGTAAATTCAAATGTGGTTGTATAATTATTATCGTTTTCGTTCTTTGTATTGGTTACGCTTATGCTTTGATGATGAAGCATAAGTATATTTTGAACGAGGGAAAGCCCCAGACCTGCACCTGATTTATCCCGTTGCCTTGATTTATCCGTTTTATAGAAACGGTCAAATATATGCTTTAAATCCTCAGGCGGTATTTCCTCGCCGATATTTGATACAAAAATATGTGCCTTGCCGCCTTTTACAGCGGTTTTAATTGTAATCTGCGTGTTCGGAATACTGAATTTTGCGGCATTGTCGATTAAGTTTAAAAGTACCCTTTTTATCTGGTCCTTATCACCGAGAACAACAAGATGCTCGGGACGGAAATCCACATCGACATCAAGACCGAGATTTTCGATTTTGCTTTCAAGACTTATAAGTGCCGAGCAAACCAAATCATTAATATCAAACGGTGATATGTTTATTTTAAACTTATCCGATTGCATTTTTGACATTTCAAGCATATCATTAACAAGCTTTGTAAGACGAGTGGATTCATCAAGCACAATTTCTAAGTACCCGTCACGCTCATCATCGGAGATTGTTCCATCAAGCATACCCTGCACAAACCCCGTTATACTTGTCATTGGCGTTCGCAGCTCGTGAGATACATCGGAAATAAACCGTTGCTTATTCTTGTCCGACTTTTCTATAGAGCTTGCCATAAAATTAAAGGTTGATGCAAGCTGACCGATTTCGTCACGGCTTGTTATATCAACTCTTTGGCTGAAATCACCCTTTGCAATATTCTGTGCGGCTTTGTTGATTTTCGCAATCGGTGCCGATATTTTTCTTGCCTGAAAATAGACAATTACGAATGTAATCGCAAGGGCGAGTAATGACGACATTATAAAGAGCGTCAATAAATCAAAGACCGCCCCTCTCAATTCAGGTATGCTTTTATTAAATATAATTGCACCGATAACATTCCCTTTGTAGTGCATAGGGAACGACACGCTTAATACCTTGTTCTTATAGAAATCATTAAAGTTTGATTTAAAGATATACGGTTTGTCAAGCTCAATGCTGTTAATGATTTTCTCGGGAACGATTTTTATTCCGCAGGTACTGTCAAAAACCTCGCCATTTCTGCCGACAACGGTTATATCCGACGAGGTCAGCCTGCCCCATGAATGAAGAAATCTGTTATATGTTTGTACAGATATAGAATCATGGCTTTCTATCTGCATCGAAACCGTCCAGTCCTCAATGGTTTTTGCTACAACGGACACATATTCTACTTGCTTTTGCTCAACAAAATGCGAGAGCAGTCCCGTTATGACCATTGAAACGGAGGAGAGGACAAACACTAAAAGCATGGCGTATGTCCAAAACATACGCCCGAAAATACTTTTGAACATATTAGTGTACCTCGAATTTGTAGCCTACACCCCAGACTGTCTTTAGCTGCCAGTTTGCCTCAACCGTTTCGAGCTTTTCACGCAATCTTTTTATATGGACATCGACAGTTCTCGAATCACCAAAATAGTCAAACCCCCAAACCTCCTCGAGCAGCTGCTCACGAGTAAAAACTCTGTTTGGATTGGAGGCAAGGAAATATAAAAGCTCCAACTCTTTGGGTGGAATTTCAAGAGTTTTGTCATCAATTTTAAGCTCGTAATTTACAAGATTAACTTCAAGCTTTTCAAACTTAACAATTTTTTCACCGGAACGGTCGGATTTAGACTCACTTCTGCGTAAAATAGCTTTTATGCGTGCAACGAGCTCTTTTGGCTCAAACGGTTTTACAAGATAGTCGTCCGCCCCGAGCTCAAGGCTCAGTACCTTGTCAAAGGTCTCGCCTTTAGCAGTTAGCATAATAATTGGCACATCAGAGGTTTTTCTGATTTCACGGCATACGCCGTTGCCGTCAAGTCTGGGCATCATTATATCAAGCACAACAAGTGCGGGATTTTCTCTTTTCCATACATCAAGTGCTTCTGTACCGTCTGATGCGGCGCATACGGTATAGTCTTCTTTTTCAAGATAGAGCTTTATAAGCTTTACAATATTTATATCATCGTCAACAACCAATATTTTTGACATACCATCCACTTCCTTTCCATGTACATTATACCATATTCAATTACAATAATAAAGTGCTTTTGGTGAAAATTTTTAAAACAAATTATGAATAAATTTGATATTTTTCTCGATTAAATAAAATATTTAATAAAATGCTTTATATTTTTCACATTTTATGATACAATGGTTATGATAACAGAAATGGGGCGATGTGTGGATGACTCTTAAGGATTTGGAAATAGGAAAAAAAGCGAAAATTTTATCGGTAGGCGGAGAAGGTGTCCTAAGGCGGCATTTTCTTGATATGGGTGTTATACCCGGAACAGAGGTAACGGTTGTTAAATACGCACCTATGGGCGACCCAATAGAGCTTATGATACATGGGTATGAGCTGACTTTAAGATTGGCAGACGCCGAGAAAATCGAAGTAGAGCATATAACCGAATTAAAGGAGGAAGCAAAGTCTGAAAGAGGCAGCTTAAAGCATACAAACCATCCCGGACTTGGAGAGGGCGGTAAATATCATATACATACAGGCGAAAAACCGCTTGATAAAAACGCAAGACTTACATTTGCACTCGTTGGAAATCAAAACTGCGGAAAAACGACGCTTTTTAACCGATTAACAGGTGCAAATCAGCATGTCGGAAATTTCCCTGGCGTTACGGTGGATAGAAAGTCGGGGGCATTAAAAGGCAAACCCAATACCGAGATAACGGACTTACCGGGAATTTACTCAATGTCACCATACAGCAGTGAGGAAATTGTAACAAGGCAATTTATTATAAACGAAAAACCGACCTGTATAATAAACATAGTCGATGCAACGAACATAGAACGAAATTTGTATCTCACAATGCAGCTGATGGAGCTTGATGTACCTGTTGTGTTAGCTCTTAATATGATGGATGAGGTGCGAAATAATGGCGGGTCAATAAGTATAAACAAGCTGGAATCGGAGCTGGGAATCCCCGTTGTGCCGATTTCTGCGGCAAAGAATGAGGGAATTGAAGAGCT
>JAXJPK010000136.1:0-3640 GCA_036311705.1 Clostridia bacterium | reverse complement strand
GGAAAACACAAGCTTGCCGATTTTCCTTACTATGACCTTTGATGAAACGCATAAAACGCTCACCGGTGCTGATGTTGATGTTATGTCTGCTATGTTTGAGGGGCTTGGTGTTGATTGTCTTGGAATTAACTGCGGTTTAGGGCCGAAACAAATTGCGGAATTAATGGACAGGCTCGCAAAAATAAGCTCTATTCCGATTATGGCACAGCCCAATGCAGGCTTGCCTGAAATAAAGGACGGCAAAACCGTCTATACGGTATCTCCCGATGATTTTGCCGAGGAATGTACGGCTATCGCAAAATGCGGTGCAAGCGTTATCGGTGGCTGCTGCGGCACAACGCCCGAGCATATAGAAAAGCTTGTTAATAAATGTAAAGATTTTACGCCTATTGTTGAGGAAAAGAATTTTACGGTTGTTTCGTCTTACTCAAGGGCAGTATATCTTAATAACCGCCCTGTTATTGTAGGTGAGAGAATTAACCCGACGGGTAAAAAGAAGTTTAAAGAGGCGTTACGGAATAACGATATTGACTATATCCTAAACGAAGCGTTTGTTCAGCGTGACAGCGGTGCGGATATTTTAGATGTAAATGTCGGTCTGCCCGAAATTAATGAGTGCGAAATGATGGAAAAAGCCGTAAAGGCAATATCATCAGCCGTAAATCTGCCACTACAGATTGATTCGTCCGACCCTGAAACGATTGAGCGTGCATTGAGAATTTACAACGGAAAGCCGATGATTAACTCGGTCAACGGAAAGAAAGAAATTCTTGACTCAATACTGCCGATTGTTCAAAAATACGGCGGTGTGCTTGTCGGATTATGTCTTGACGAGGGTGGAATACCCGAAACTGCCGAAATGCGTGTTAAGATTGCCGAGAATATCGCAAACGAGGCGGCTAAATACGGAATAAAGAAAAAGAATCTCGTTATGGACGCTTTAACGCTCACCATCTCCGCACAGCAGGAGGAATCGGCACAAACCATAAAGGCGTTAAACGCAATCAAGACACAGCTTGGCATCAAAACAATTCTCGGAGTTTCAAACATATCGTTCGGACTGCCTCGCCGTGAAATCGTAAACGGGACATTTTTTGCACTTGCATTGCATAGCGGGCTTGATGCGTGCATCATAAATCCGCTTTCGGAGGCAATGATGAACACATATCGTGCATACTGTGCATTGGCTTGCATTGACAAGGATTGTGCGGATTATGTATCAACATACGCGGGAACAAAGGCACAGACAACCATTATAACAAGTACCGACGCACCAAAAAAGAGTGATGATACTGCCGAGCCATTGACGGATATTATCATAAAAGGGCTTAAGGACCGTTCTTACGAGGAAACCAAGGAGCTTTTGAAAAAGCGTGAATCAATGGATATTGTGAATAATATCATAATTCCCGCTCTTGATGTGGTTGGTAACGAGTTTGAGAAAGGCACAATGTTTTTGCCGCAGCTTATGATGAGTGCCCAGACGGTTAAGAACTCATTCGACGCGATAAAGGAAAATATGTCACAAAGCGGAAAACAGCAGGAATCAAAAGGTAAAATTTTGCTTGCAACCGTTAAGGGCGATATTCACGATATAGGAAAAAATATCGTCAAGGTGCTTTTGGAAAACTACGGCTATGAAGTGTTTGATTTGGGCAAGGATGTGCCGCCCGAAGCTATTGTTGAGTGCATAAAAGAGCATAATATTAAGCTTTGCGGATTAAGTGCATTGATGACTACTACCGTTTTGAGTATGGAGGACACGATAAAAGCTATCCGCAGTGAAGGTCTGGACACTAAAATATGCGTCGGCGGTGCGGTGCTTACCCCCGAATATGCAGATATGATTGGTGCTGATAGCTACTGCAAGGATGCACTTGCAACCGTTAATTACGCTAACGATATATTCGGTTAATTAGCCGAGCGCCTTGCAAAATATAATAATAAAACCTGTCGCAACAGTACAGGCGGAGAGGAAAAACACGCTTATTGCTCCGCTTGTGCTGTCGTTTTTTATACAATAAATACCGTAGGATATTGTCCTGATTGCTGTCGCTATAACGAGCAGCATAAATGCAAAAATTGATGCCATATCGTTTTACTCCAATTCCGTTGTCATTCCCGTCCGCTTCATTTCCAAATCTGTTTTAACCTCAAAATTCCATTCATCAGGGCTGAAATCCTTTATATATTCGGAATATGCCTTGTTTGTCAGGAAAAATCGTTTGAGCTTGCCCTTTATTCCAAGTACATCTACATTCATTTTATGATATGTTTTATCAAGAAATTCCTCAACCGCCTTGTTCATCATCTCCGAATTTTTAGTGTCCCTGTGTTTTGAATTTGCGTGTATGTCTTCGCCGGGCTCTGATAATAAATTACTTTCAATGTTTATGTGAATTGTTACATGCTTTCTTTCTTTATCTATATTGTATGTGGGGCTGATTTTCTGCTCCAACTGAACGGTCATAGGAACGCCTTTACCCGAATAAAAGGTTGCACGGCTCCCTTTTGCCTTGCCCTTTAGTATGTTGTATATTCCTGCATCTCTGCTGCCGAGCTTGCCGATATATTTGTCGCCTTTAAACACCGCCATACCTATGGCTTCGCTCTTGTTTTTTACCTCTACTCCCGCTTGACCTGCATAATAATTCTTTATTCCATGTTCAAATCCGCTTTTAATATACTTTGAGTCCTTATTTTTAAGGTTTTCTTTCGGTTTTTCGTCTTTATTACCGCCGTCATTTGAATTTGTGTTCGTTTCCTCTGAACTCTCGTTCGTCTGTGCAACTCCTGCAAGCGGCAGAACGCTGTCTTTATCTCCCGAAATATATGACACATAAAAATTTCGGGCATCACCTTGAGGAATATAGTCACCTTTTTTGTTTTTATATGTCAGCTGATAATACTTTACGGGATTTAACTCTATTACGGGCTTTACTTCCTCAAGATACTCCTTCGAGTTTTCCGCAACAGATATAAATATATCGGGGCGAATGTCGTTATTCCTCGCTACTGCATCAAGAATTCCTTTTGTCCCCTCTTTTGCAACCTCCTCGGATATTACCACAATCTTTGCGTGAGATACCGATAAATCCTTTGAAATTATTGCTTCTGCGTTGCTTATAGCTTTGTATAATGTTGGTGCTTCTACAACAATATTCTCGACTATATTACCGCCCGAACCCCCCTCCTCTGCCGCACCGCCGCTTATTTTTGTGGGATTTGCAAACTGAATTGTATAATTGTATTTAGAATTATCTTTATCTATGCCGATTGCGGTGATGTATGCAATATCATTTGGCTCCTCGCCCAAACACGAGGATAAAAGGAATATTAAAGGAATAATGCAGATTAGTTTGTAGTATTTCATTGTTTTCTCCTTATTTAGCGGGTTGCGAGCGAGTACAGCTGTGCAAGATGAGCGATTTTTCAAAAATCAATTTTAAATTAAAACCGTTCAGTTTGTGCGACTGTGTGAGCGAGGCTATACATTGGTATGCGAGCGAGTACAGCCGTGCAAAATGAGCGATTTTTCAAAAATCAATTTTAAATTAAAACCGTTCAGTTTGTGCGACTGTGTGAGCGAGGCTATACATTGGTATGCGAGCGAGTACAGCCGTGCAAAATGAGCGGTTTT
>JAXJPK010000135.1:0-4419 GCA_036311705.1 Clostridia bacterium | reverse complement strand
GTTAAACATCTCGGCAATCTCGTCATTTGAATAACGCATACCCTCGAAAACTTCGTCATACATACGGGCAACTCTGTCGGGCGTTTCGATAAGCCCCTCACGGTCGGGGTCATCACCAAGCTCTGTGATAATCGTGCGGATAGCCTCTTTTATTTTTTCGTGGTTAAATTCCTTTTTCATTTAAACAGCCCCTCTATTCTTGTTATATATCACTGCCAGACCCTTGAGCAGCAGGTCATTATCGAAAATAACATCTTTTCTGCACAGCGGAGTTACAAGCCCGGCAAGTCCGCCCGTTGCTATAACGGTGCAAGGCTTTTTAAGCTCCTCCTCAATCCTTTCGATACATCCGTCAAGTGCAGATGCGGTATAAATCATAATTCCGTTAGACATACATTCGGAGGTATTCTTTCCCACAACTCGCTTTGGCGGGTCAAGCTTAACCTTAGGTAATTGTGCGGCTCTTGAAACGAGTGCGTCAAGCGAAGTACGCATTCCGGGAATTATGAGTGTTCCTGTATATGATAAATCCTCATCTATCACCGAAATGGTTGTCGCTGTACCCATATCTATGATAATCATCGGTGCTTTGTAATAATTAATACCTGCAACTGCGTCAACAACAAGGTCCGCACCGAGCTGGGCGGGATTGTCTGTCGTAATTTTAAGCCCTGTTTTAACGCCGGGTCCGACAACAAGCGGTATGCAGGAAACAAGCTTTGTAACGGCATTTTTCACAGTTTCCGTAATTGACGGAACAACCGAGGACATAACCGCACCCGAAATATTATTTGCATTTATGTTGTGGATTTCAAAAATATTCTTTATCTTAATTGCATATTCAAGGTCTGTTGCCTTGTGATTTGTCCAAACTCGTTCATTAAAGAGTATCGACTCGTTTTCGATGCAGCCTATAACGATATTTGTGTTTCCTATGTCTATAGCAAGTATCATTTTTCATTCCTCCGTTTATATTATTGTATCATAAGTTGCTTAATAATGCAAGAAAAAGCGGCGTAAATATGTGTAAAAAACATAAAACTAAAGTGAAAGTGTTTAAAACCATAAATTTTAGGTAAATATAGCATATACTTTATAAATCCGACATAGTCGGTATCGGAGGTACACATATGGAGATGAAAATTATTACGACTGTAGTTTTAGCTTGTGCAGTTGTAGCTCTCGGAGTTTCGATTTTTAATTTTTACAACATTAAGAAAAAACCCGAGGGAACGGAGGAAATGAAATCAATAGCCGAGAAAATCAGGCACGGAGCGATGGCGTATTTAAAACGGCAGTATAAGACGGTTGCGGTCTTTTTTGCTGTTTTGTTCGTTATATTCGCAGTGCTTGCAGCAACAGGTGCAATGTCGTGGTTTGCACCGTTCGCGTTTATAACAGGCGGTGTATTCTCTGCTCTTGCGGGATATGTAGGTATGAAAATTGCAACATATGCAAACTCCCGTACAGCGAACGGTGCAAGAGAGGGGCTTAACAAGGGCTTAAAAATAGCTTTCTCATCAGGTTCTGTTATGGGCTTAACGGTTGTTGGTCTCGGACTTTTAAATATAGTAGTTTGGTATATGGTAATGTCGGCATTTGATGTTTCCGATGCAGATATAATGCAGGTGCTTTTAACATATGGAATGGGTGCGTCATCAATGGCACTCTTTGCAAGAGTCGGCGGCGGTATATTCACAAAAGCCGCAGATGTAGGTGCAGACCTTGTTGGTAAGGTTGAGTCAAACATACCTGAGGACGACCCGAGAAACCCGGCGTGTATTGCAGATAATGTCGGCGATAATGTCGGTGATGTGGCAGGTATGGGTGCAGACCTTTACGAGAGTTATGTCGGCTCGATTATCTCCTGTGGTGCGTTGGCAATCGGTGCATTCAGCGGCGGTTTACAGAAGGTTGCATTATTTTTACCGATGCTTATTGCATCAATCGGAATAATAGCGTCTGTAATCGGTACATTCTTTGTCAGAACAAAAGAGGGTGCAACACAGAAATCGTTGCTTGGCTCGTTAAGACGAGGCACATACTCGGCATCAGTCTTGTCGGCAATCGGCTCGGCAGTTTTGATATTCACAATGATGCCTGATAACAAAGGCTTGTTCTGGGCGGTAATATCCGGACTTCTCGCAGGTGTATTAATCGGATACTTCACAGAGTATTATACATCGGATTCATATAAACCCACTCGTGAACTGTCAAAGTCATCAGAAACAGGCTCTGCAACAATAATCATCAACGGTATTTCGCTTGGTATGGCATCAACTGCGTTACCCGTAGTAATTGTTGGTGCGGCAGTTCTTGTGAGCTTCTTCGCAGCAGGAGGATTTGGAGATGCCGGTCTTGGCCTTTACGGCGTTGCATTGGCGGCAGTCGGAATGCTTTCAACTTTGGGTATAACACTTGCAACGGACGCATACGGCCCCGTTGCAGATAACGCAGGCGGTATTGCAGAGATGTCAGGACTTGAAGAAACAGTCAGAGATAGAACAGACGCTCTCGATTCGTTAGGTAACACAACAGCCGCAACAGGCAAAGGCTTTGCAATCGGTTCTGCAGCATTGACAGCTCTTGCTCTGATATTGACATATGTTGATAAAATTGGTGCAGCCAATATGGATTTGACAATAACCAACCCCGCTGTTCTTATCGGATTATTTACAGGTGCAATGCTCCCGTTCCTATTCAGTGCGATGACAATGAAAGCAGTTGGCCGTGCGGCACAGGAAATAGTTGTTGAGGTTCGCCGTCAGTTCAGAGAAATCAAGGGCTTGATGGAAGGTAAGGCAGAGGCAGACTATCGTTCATGCGTTGATATTTGTACAAAGTCGGCATTAAAGGAAATGATTTTACCTGCGGCAGTAGGTGTTGTTGCACCGTTGGTTGTAGGATTCTTGCTCGGACCTGACGGTGTTGTAGGAATGTTGGCTGGTGCACTTGTTGCAGGCTTCGCACTTGCGGTTATGATGTCTAACTCAGGCGGTGCCTGGGATAACGCAAAGAAGTATATCGAATCGGGTAACTTTGGCGGCAAGGGCAGCCGGAATCACAAGGCTGCGGTTGTCGGAGATACTGTGGGTGACCCGTTCAAGGATACTTCAGGTCCGTCAGTAAATATCTTGATAAAGCTTTAGAGTATGGTTTCAATCGTATTTGCAACCGTTGTTGCAAACTGGAACTTGTTCTCATTGCTGGGCTTATAATCTGCACAAAAAAAGGCTGTGCCTTTAGCACAGACCTTTCAAAGACGATAATGGGGGGTGTTGCGTTAAGCAACACCCCCCAATTTTATAGGTCTAAATGCAACAGCCCATTTTTATCTATAGTCTTTGTAACGATCGGCACTGTTTTTTTACAGCCTTTTTTAGTTATCCGTTCAGCTTATTATAAAGCCGTGCCATCATAATTGCGGCATCGCCACGGCTGATTGTGCCGTTGCCATGAAAAATTCCGTCACTTCTTTCAAGCAGAACGCCTGCCGACTTTGCGGTTTTTACATAGTCTTTAACCCAATCTGCAACGCCGTCCGAATAATTGAGTTCCGATTCTGAATTTGTAAATCCTTTATTATTGAGAATTCTTGCAGCTATTGCAATAAACTCGTTCTTTGTGGTATTGCTGTTGCCTCGGAATGTGTTGTCATCATATCCCGAAATCAGCCCTGCGGTAACAGCGGAATTCACGGTATCATAATACCAATCGGATTTTGATACATCCGAAAAGCCGCATGGCTTATCGCTCTTTTCAGCTTTTGCAAGTCGGGAAAGCATAGTTGCTATTTCCGCACGGGAAACTCTGTTGTACGGTGCAAAATTCTCGCTGTCAACACCGTTTACAATACCTTTTTCATTAAGAAGCGCAACGGCATTTTTCATCTCTGACGGTGCGTCTGCCATATCCTTAAACCTGCATTTGCCGTTATCGGCATCGTCTGCGTATTGGCTCTTATCGTCTGTTGGGATAAGCGAAATTTTGTAATCCTTTCTTGCGGCAATCTTTTCACCGTCATATATCTCACAAGTCAATGTATGGTTTCCATATGCAACATACGAGTTATCGAGTGAGATTTCATAGGGCGGCGTTGATTTCTCGCTAACCCATACACCGTCAATTAGGTATCTCACAACAAGATTTTGCTTCTTTGGTCGGTACGCATATGATGTAACCTCAATTTTATCGGTGAACACCATACCGTCTATAAGCTCCGTATGTGCATACGGTGCTGATGAGGGATAATCCTTTAAATAGATTGGGTCCTCTAAAACCTCGTCAATAATGGACTTCAGCTCGGGGTTGTTCATCATATCGTATCGGTATAAATCGCCATTGACATACTGGTTAAACGATATTATGCACTTAAATTCGGGGTATATGCGGTATATATCCGCATAATACATTCTAAGC
>JAXJPK010000134.1:0-9185 GCA_036311705.1 Clostridia bacterium | reverse complement strand
TGTCAAATTATAGGGATGCTTTACAATGATCTTACCTTTGACAGTATCAATTACAAGCTGTCGAATAAAATTGAAATTGCGCTTGATTATTTGAATCAAAATTATACCCGTTCAGATTTTAAAATCAGTGAAATGGTGGAAATAACAGGTATTAGCGAAAAACATTTCAGACGTTTATTTTTTGATACATACAAAAAGAAACCGCATGAATTTTTGAGGGATTTTCGCTTGAATAAAGCAGAATTGTTAATTTTGAATACTCAAAAACAAATTTCGGATATTGCATTTCAATGCGGATTTTCGGATGTGTATTCATTCAGCCATTGTTTCAAACGGGAATTTGGCATTTCACCAACGGATTACAGAGAAACTCACGCTCATTACAGATAAATAGACCAAAGCGGAAATAAACTCTACCGTACCATCGTACGCCTACGAATTTATTTCCGCAAAATCTGCCTCAATTTCTCGAAGTCTGACAGCGTGTAGACATTTTGTCTACACGCAAAAAACACAGCGTTGAGCTGTGTTTTTTTGTTTTATCAATAGTTTTGATAAGAATTGAAATAGAATATTCAGTGCCTTTTTATTTCACCACAGGCTATTTTTATGCCTGAATTCCCTGATGGTTGAGAGGTGAAGTCATCGGGGTTAGAATGCACAATTATGGTTTTTCCTATGATTTCATTAATCTCAAAACGACAGGTCAAAAACACAGAAAAGGCGTAGCCGTTACAAGAAAAAAGCGGTGGAATATCACCTGCGTGATAGGGATGATTGCAATTCTGCGGGTTATAGTGCATTTTTGCATTTGCAAAGGGGTCGGTATCATTGCCACTGCATTCATTGCCGCTATGTATATGAACTGCAAATATATGATTCATACATTTGGTTGTTGATATAGGCAAACCGGAAATTTGAATTGCAACAATAACCCCCTTTTTACTTTGAAAAAAATATGCAGTTCCATTTATGCCGGCATATTCGTCACTGCCTTTAATGTGTGCGTATGCCTTGGGTCTTGAGTTGGTAAATGTCAAAAAGTTAATATTTTCACTGTGCAAATAAATCCCTCCCAAATTAGTTTTATATATAATATGGAAGCTTGCTTGAAATTATGATAACAAAGATCGTCTTGGAACAATTGTAAATATTAAATAATGTAATTTTCTTATCAGTAGTTCTCAACCCGCAAAAACAAGGGAACCACAGAAAGCAGAGCACAAATGGTTATGGAATCCTTGTGGAAAATTAAGATATGCATCATCTTGTCCATATTGTTGTGATGAGTAAAAAACCATTAGGTATTTAATTACACAATAAAAATACCTCCCCAAATTAGGAGGTATTTCTATATATCTTGAATTATTCTTGAGCTGCAAGCTTTGCGAGCTTTTCATACTTATCATCAGCTGTCTTTGCGGCGTTTGTGAACAACTCATCTGCTCTTTCGGGATTTGAAAGTGCAAGCGAATTATATCTTACTTCGCCCATAAGGAAGTCTTTATATTCCTTAGTCGGTTTCTTTGAATCGAGAGTGAACGGATTCTTACCCTCTGCCTCAAGTCTGGGGTCATATCTGAAGCAATGCCAGTAACCTGATTCAACAGCCTTCTTTTCCTCTGACTGAGCGATTGTCATACCGCCCTTGATACCGTGATTGATACAAGGAGCGTATGCAATGATAAGTGACGGACCGTTGTAGCTTTCAGCCTCGATGATTGCGTTCAAGCACTGCTGCGGGTTGTAACCCATAGCAACCTGTGCAACATAAATGTAGCCATAGCTCATTGCGATTGCTGCAAGGTCTTTTTTCTTAACATCTTTACCGGCTGCGGCAAATTTAGCGATTGCACCTGTAGGAGTTGCTTTTGATGACTGACCGCCTGTGTTTGAATAAACCTCTGTATCAAACACAAGTATGTTGATGTCCTGACCTGATGCCAAAGCGTGGTCAACGCCGCCAAAGCCAATATCATATGCCCAGCCGTCGCCGCCGAATATCCAGCATGATTTCTTTGACAGATACTCTTTGTCTGCAAGGACATCCTTTGCCTCTTGTGAATTGATATTTGCTATAGCCTTCAGCAATTCCTCAGTGGGTACTTTGTTTGCTATGCTGTTATCCTTTGTTTCGATAAACTTATCAAATGCCGGTTTCACCTCGGGATATTCATCGGCAATCTTTGCTGCTTTTTCGATGTTCTGTTCTCTTAATGTGTTCTGTGCAACGAACATACCAAGTCCAAATTCTGCGTTATCCTCAAATAGTGAGTTAGCCCATGCAGGACCGTTTCCGTCAGCATTAACGGTGTAGGGAGCAGACGGACACGACGCACCCCAAATTGATGAACATCCTGTTGCATTTGCAAGGAACATTCTATCACCGTACAATTGTGTAACAAGCTTTGCATACGGGGTTTCACCACAGCCTGCACACGCACCCGAAAATTCAAGATAAGGCTTCTTGAACTGTGATCCCTTTACCTTTGTGGGCGGGAACTTGTCAAGTGCTGCCTGGTTTTCGCCCAATGCTGCCGCATAATCGAAATACTTCTGGTCATCAAGATGTTCATCAAGGAAGTCCATAACAAGAGTATCTGCCTTGTTGTTTCCGGGACAGGTATTTGCACAGCTTCCGCAGCCTGTACAGTCAAGAACAGATATTGCCATCGTGTAATACAAGCCGTCAAGCTGTTTTGCGTTTGTATATTTGATACCCTCGGGAGCATTATTCAGCTCTTCCTCTGTAAGAACTACAGGACGGATACAAGCGTGAGGACATACATATGAACACTGTCCGCACTGGATACATGTATCTTTATTCCAAACAGGAACTTTAACGGCTATGCCACGCTTTTCGTATGCAGATGAACCAAGCGGAACTTCACCCGTCTGATACTTCGAGAATGCTGATACGGGTAGCTTTGAGCCTGTAAAGCTGTTAATAGGAACAAGTATATTGTTTACATAGTCGATTAATTCACCCTCGCCGTCATGGTGAGTTGAAATATCCTCATATTCGCAGTCCTTCCAAGCTTCGGGTACATCAACCTTAACTATCTGTTCAGCACCTGCATCAATAGCGTCATAGTTCATCTGAACTATAGCATCGCCCTTCTTTGCGTAAGTCTTTTTAGCTGCCTCTTTCATATACTTTATGGCATCATCTGACGGGATAATGTCAGCCAGTTTAAAGAATGCAGATTGCAAAACAGTATTAATTCTGTTCCCAAGACCGATTTCAAGACCGATTTTAACACCGTCTATTGTGTAGAACTGAATGTTATTATCAGCAATGTACTTTTTAACCTGACCGGGTAGGTGAGTATCAAGCTCTTCACCTGACCATGAGCAGTTAAGCAAGAATACACCGCCGGGCTTAATGTCTGATACCATATCATACTGATGGATATATGAAGCCTTATGGCAAGCAACGAAGTCCGCTTTATTTATAAGATAAGTTGATGTTATCGGGGCATTACCGAAACGAAGATGTGAACAGGTCAAGCCGCCCGATTTCTTTGAATCGTAATCAAAGTATGCCTGAACATTCATATCCGTATGGTCGCCGATAATCTTTACAGAGTTCTTGTTTGCACCAACAGTACCGTCCGCACCAAGTCCCCAGAATTTACAGCTCTTGATTCCTGCAGGAGTAGTGTCGGGGTTTTCGACGATAGGCAGTGAAAGGTTTGTAACATCGTCCTCTATGCCAACCGTGAAATGCTTTTTATCCTTGTTTTTGTAAACCGCTACGATACAAGCAGGAGTAGTGTCCTTTGATGCAAGACCGTAACGGCCTGCCATAATTTCAACATCTTTAAATTCTCCGCTTTCGCTGATAGCCGTAACAACATCAAGATATAGCGGCTCGCCCAATGCACCCGGCTCCTTTGTTCTGTCAAGAACAGATATTCTCTTAACAGTTTTCGGGATTGCGGCTATAAAGTGCTTGGTTGAGAACGGTCTGTATAGTCTTACGCAAACAAGACCAACCTTTTCACCGCGAGCGTTCAAGTAGTCGATAGTTTCTTTTATTGTGTCGCACACGCTGCCCATAGCGATTATAATATGTTCAGCGTCCTCTGCACCGTAATAGTTGAACAATTTATAGTTTGTACCGATTTTCTCGTTGACTTTATTCATATATTCTTCCGCAATTTCGGGAACATTCAAATAAGCGGTATTTGAGGCTTCTCTCGCCTGGAAGAATACATCACCGTTTTGTGCCGTACCCCCTTGAGCCGGATGCTCGGGGTTAAGTGATGAATGACGCCACTCGTTTAGAGCGTCCCAGTCAACCATATCAGCCAAATCATTGTAATCCCAACAAGCTACTTTTTGATACTCGTGAGATGTTCTGAATCCGTCAAAGAAATGAAGGAACGGAATTCTGCTCTTAATTGTTGTAAGATGAGCAACCGCACCCAAATCCATAGCCTCCTGCGGATTTGTCGAAGCAAGCATAGCAAATCCCGTCTGGCGGCAAGCCATAACATCACTATGGTCGCCGAAAATTGACAATGCATGGGATGCAATGCATCGAGCGGATACATTAAATACACAGGGAAGCTGTTCGCCTGCGATTTTATACATATTCGGAATCATCAGCAACAGACCTTGGGAAGCGGTATATGTGGTTGTTAATGCACCTGCCGTAAGTGAGCCATGCACAGCACCTGCTGCACCGCCCTCCGACTGCATTTCAACAACCTTTACTGTGTTACCGAAGATATTTTTCATACCTGAGGCCGCCCATTCGTCGGTCACTTCTGCCATTGTTGAAGATGGAGTGATAGGATATATGGCAGCAACATCCGTGAATGCATAAGATGCATATGCAGCAGCGTTGTTACCGTCCATAGTTTTCATCTTTCTTGCCATTTATGTTTCCTCCTTGATTAAAAATTAGCTTGCACATTGGTTTAGAGCCAATGAAAAAAAACTATATATCTATCTAAAAATATAATAACATTTTTCAAGCTAAAAATCAATACTTTTTTTTATTTGATTATTAAAATATCATACTGCGTATTTTTTTGTCGAGTGATACGCATTTTTTGTTATATTTACTTATATTTCGAGAAATGAATATAGTAAAAGGAGAGGAAAGGGATACATTTTTTGATAATTTGTATGAAATATAAATGTTAAGTATTGAAACAAGTAAGGAAACAAGAAAACCATAAAATATCATTTTCACAGTGAGGGAAATACAGTTATGCATATAATTACACCTTTCATTAAATAATGCTGTTATTCTCTGCAATTTTCAATGGAGTAAACATGTAATTTTAATCTGTATTCCCATAATCTGTGAGGGTAATGTGAATAAAGTATTATGAATATAAAAAAACAGTGCCGATCGTTTGACGGTAAATTTCATTTTATCATATGTCGTCAAACTACGAACGAAAACCGTCTTTCACATACCCGTGTATGGCTTGGGATAACACTCATAGCCCCGCTATTAGACGGTTTTTCGTTCGTTATGCACTATTTTTACATTCCTTTAATTCAATTAATCAAGTTTTAATACAGACATAAATGCTTCCTGCGGCACTTCTACGCTGCCGACCTGCCGCATCCTCTTTTTACCCTCTTTCTGCTTTTCAAGCAGCTTCTTCTTTCTTGAAATATCGCCGCCGTAGCATTTAGCAAGGACATCCTTTCTCAACGCTCTGATTGTTTCTCTTGCAATGATTTTAGAGCCTATTGCCGCCTGGATAGGTACTTCAAACAGCTGACGGGGGATAACGGTTTTAAGCTTTTCGCACATTTTTCTGCCTCGTGCATACGCACTGTCTTTAAACACAATAAATGATAGCGCGTCGACTGCCTCGCCGTTTAGTAGAATATCAAGCTTAACAAGAGATGATCTTGCATAACCGCATATCTCATAATCGAACGATGCATAACCTCTCGTCCGTGATTTTAGTGCATCAAAGAAGTCATATATAATCTCGTTAAGTGGGAGCTCGTAGAATATCTCGGCTCTTGTTTCGTCAAGGTACTCCATATGCTTGTAGATACCTCTACGCTCTTGGCAAAGCTCCATAACATTCCCAACATAGTCCTTCGGCACCATTATAGATGCTTTTGCCATAGGCTCTTCCATATGTTCAATTTCAGCAGGGTCGGGGAGATTGGTTGGGTTATCGCACCATACCATTTCGCCGTTTGTTTTATAAACCTTATATATAACACTCGGTGCCGTTGTTATCAGGTCGAGGTTATATTCTCTTTCAAGCCGTTCCTGGATAATCTCAAGATGCAATAATCCCAAAAATCCGCAGCGGAAACCGAAACCAAGGGCAACTGATGTTTCTGGCTCGAACATCAGTGAGGCATCGTTAAGCTGAAGCTTTAACAATGCTTCTTTTAAGTCCTCATATTGGGCACCGTCAGCAGGGTAAATACCGCAATAAACCATAGGATTTACTTTCTTATATCCGGGAAGTGCCTCAGTCGCAGGGTTATCCGCTGTTGTAACGGTATCGCCAACGCTTGTATCACGAATATTTTTGATGCTTGCTGCAATGTATCCGACATCGCCTGCGGACAGCTCGTTCTGGCTGACAAGTCCTGACGGATTCATGCAACCTACTTCCACAACATCAAACTCAACGCCTGTTGCCATCATTTTAATTCGCATACCGGGCTTTAAAGTACCCTCCTTAACACGAACATAAACTATAACACCTTTGTAGCTGTCATAGTATGAGTCGAAAATCAAGGCGCGGAGCGGTGATGAAACATCGCCTGTAGGTGCAGGGATTTTCTCTACGATCGCCTCTAAAACGGATTCAACATTCTGACCCGTCTTTGCACTGACTCTCGGTGCATCATCGGCAGGAATTCCTATAATATCCTCAATTTCCCGTTCTGCACTGTCGGGGTCGGCAGATGGCAGATCTATCTTATTAATTACGGGGACAACCTCAAGGTCGTGGTCGATTGCCAGGTATGTGTTTGCAAGTGTTTGTGCCTCAATACCCTGTGATGCATCAACTATAAGTATAGCACCCTCGCAAGCAGCAAGCGAACGAGAAACCTCGTAGTTAAAATCCACATGTCCCGGTGTATCTATTAAGTTTAAAATATATTCTTCACCGTTTGGACGGGTATATTTAAGTGTTACGGCGTGTGCCTTAATTGTAATCCCTCTCTCTCTTTCGAGGTCCATATCGTCAAGAATCTGGTCTTCCATATCTCGTTTCTCAACAACACCCGTAAGCTCTAAAAGTCTGTCGGCAAGTGTGGATTTACCATGATCTATATGTGCTATTATACAGAAATTTCGTATATTGGCTTGATTTTTGTCGGACATAATTTACTCTCCTATATATTAGATGTAAAGTATTATATCATAAATTATTGTTTTTTACAATAGAGATGATGATATTTTTTGAGTGTGTAACATTTGTAATATAAATGTAAACTAAAAAAACAAAAAATATCCTTGACAAACAGTATTTTGTAGGATATAATACATATCGAACACAGAAAAACACAATATATAGTATGTTTATTTAGGAGGAACCACAAATGAAGGTTATTAAAAGAAATGGCTCGGAAGTGGATTTTGATATAAACAAGATAGTTGCAGCTATTACAAAAGCTAATAATGCAGGTCAGCATAAGGAATTGACTGATGGACAAATTCTTGAGGCGGCGGAGTACATTAATTATAAATGCGATAAAATGAATCGTGCCGTTTCGGTTGAAGAAATTCAGGATATGGTCGAAAACCAAATAATGGCGAACGGTGCATTTGATGTTGCGAGAAGCTATGTCAAATATAGATATAATCGTTCTCTTGTCAGAAAATCAAATACAACCGATGACAGAATACTATCTCTTATCGAGTGTAACAATGAAGAAGTAAAACAGGAAAATTCAAATAAGAATCCTACTGTAAACAGTGTTCAGCGTGATTATATGGCAGGCGAGGTAAGTAAGGATATAACAAGACGAATTCTTCTTCCGCCCGATATAGTTGAGGCTCACGAAACAGGTCTTATTCATTTCCATGATGCGGATTATTTTGCACAGCATATGCATAACTGTGACCTTGTTAACCTTGAGGATATGCTTCAGAACGGTACTGTTATAAGCGAAACACTTATAGAAAAACCACATAGCTTTTCAACGGCTTGTAACATATCAACACAGATTATTGCTCAGGTTGCATCATGCCAGTACGGCGGTCAAAGCATAAGCTTGACTCATCTTGCACCGTTTGTTGATGTAAGTCGTAAAAAGATTAGGCGTCAGGTAACAGAAGAGCTACGCAGTATAGATGAAAACATATCTGATGAGAAGATAGATGAGATAACGGAAAAAAGGCTTCGTGAAGAGGTTAAAAACGGCGTACAGATGATTCAGTATCAGGTTGTAACGCTTATGACCACAAATGGTCAAGCACCTTTTGTTACTGTATTTATGTATCTTAATGAAGCTAAAAATGAGCAGGAAAAGAAAGACCTTGCTTTAATTATCGAGGAAACTCTAAAACAGAGATATAAGGGCGTTAAGAATGAAAAGGGTGTTTGGATTACCCCTGCGTTCCCGAAGCTTATATATGTTCTTGAGGAGGATAATGTTCACGAGGACAGCGAGTATTATTACTTGACAAAGCTTGCGGCAAAATGTACTGCAAAGAGAATGGTTCCCGATTACATATCGGAGAAAATAATGCTTCAAACAAAGGTTGATAAAAACGGAAACGGAAACTGCTATACTTGCATGGGCTGCAGAAGCTTCTTGACACCATTTGTTGATGAGGATGGCAAGCCTAAGTATTACGGTAGATTTAATCAGGGTGTTGTAACAGTTAACCTTGTTGATATTGGCTTATCGGCAAACAAGGATATGAACAAGTTCTGGGAGATTTTTGACGAGCGTATGGAGCTTTGCCACCGTGCATTGCAGTGCCGCCACGAAAGACTGACAGGTACTTTATCTGATGCCGCACCTATATTATGGCAGTACGGTGCATTGGCAAGACTTAAAAAGGGTGAAACAATCGACCGTTATCTTCATGGCGGATATTCGACACTTTCTCTTGGTTATGCAGGTCTTTGGGAGTGTGTTTACAGCCTTAACGGTAAAAAACTCACAGAGTCTGAAGGCGAGAAACTCGGTCTTGAAATCATGCAGAAAATGAATGAATACACATC
>JAXJPK010000133.1:0-1964 GCA_036311705.1 Clostridia bacterium | reverse complement strand
TTAAAAGCCGTTTTGGAAAGCAAGATGAGTGAATATCAGGGTGATTGGTCGCTCTATTATGAGGATTACAATACGGGAAGCGTTATTTCCATTAACAGTCATCAAGTGTATTCGGCAAGCTTAATCAAGCTGTTCGTTGCACAAGCGGTTTATGAAAAAGCCAATAACGGAACACTTTCGCTATCTCCGAAGGTGGAGGACGAAATCAGAAAGATGATAACATACAGTGATAATGACGCGTGGAAGTATCTTGCAAGGCTTTTGGGCGGAGGTTCGTACTCGGCAGGAATGACGGCTGTAACGAAAACTGCACAGGCGTCGGGATTTTCTGATACGGGGCAGTTCTACCAGGGTAAGCACAAGAATTTTAACTTCACATCGGTAAACGACTGCGGCAGGTATTTAAGGGGTATCCTAAACGGCACGATTGTTTCGTATGAGTATTCTGAAAAGATATTATCACTGTTAAAACAACAGCAGCACACCCAAAAAATTCCTGCAGGTGTACCCGACGGAATCGAAACTGCAAATAAGACGGGTGAGCTCGATTATGTTCAGGGTGACGCGGCGATTGTCTACGCACCTGACGGACCATATATCCTTGTAATAATAGGCGATAATCTTGACGATGGATATAGTCAGATTAACAAAATAACGGATTTATCAAAAATTGTATATGAATATCTAAACAAAGCAGAGTAAAGGAAAAAATAAAGATGATAGTAGGATTAAAAAAAGCTGTATTGCATATTCTTGACACAGCTTCGGGTATGGGAGTATTCTCCGATGAGCTTTTAGATGTGGCAGACGCACAGATTAACACATTTATAACAACGCATATTGAAAAGCTTTATGAATCTGCAGCTTTGCGAAGTGCGGAGTTTAAATCTGCAAGCGGTTTCAAGGCGAAAATTGAACAGTATAATAACGGTGAAATTTCGTTTGCAGACTTATCAAAATATGCCGCAGAGAGATTATATGATGCAATAGCATCGTCGGAGGAGCCGAAAGCGTGCGACATTATCGCGGTTGAATTTGTATCGAACGAAGCACATATTTTCGGTATTTTAAAGTGTGATAACAAAATAGGGTTTACTCATTCTGTTGTTCAGAGCGAGGGCAAGGTTAAAAACAACATAATAAATCATTATGCGATTTTGCCGTCACTCTCGAATAAACTATCCGAATGTGCGTTTGTAAATATTGATACAAGGGAGATAAAGTATATCGGAAAGAACAGCAAGATAGACGGAGAAACTGTGGATATTATTTCAGAGCTTTTATTAGAATGTGAATACGAAATATCACCAAGAGAGAGTGCGAATACCGTAACCCGAATTGCAAAAAAGCTTGCTGTTGAAAACGGGACTGATTCAATAGAGGCAAGAGCAAAAATAAAGGAATACATAACCGAGAGTATCGAGGAGAACGATTATGAGTATTTAGATACCCATAAGGTTGCCGAAAAGGTTTTTGAGGGACTCCCCTCAATGCGTGATGAGTTTGTTGAGAAAATGGAAAAAGCAGGCGTGCCGGAAAAGGTTGAAGTGAATAATTACCTCACAAAGAAAATGACGGCAAATGTTAAGCTTTCAACCGATACGGGGATAGAGCTTTCGTTCCCGCCCGAATACTACAGAAACCCCGAATTTATGGAGGTTATAACAAATGAGGACGGAACTCTTTCGATAAAAATTAACAACATAACCGAGCTTATTAATCGTTAACAAATTGTTTTAATTCTAAATTGTTGACATACGGGTCTGTTTAATGTATAATGTAAAGGTATTATAAATTGGGGGCGAGAGTGTGTCAGAGGAGATTTCATCAGGCGGAAAGCAGTTTTTGATTGTGCTTTTTTGGTCGGCTGCATTGTATATATTGTTTGGGCTTTTAATGTCTATGATGCATATATATGCTGTAATAGGCGGTATTGCCGCCGTTATTGCGTTTTCTGCACTGGG
>JAXJPK010000132.1:0-3304 GCA_036311705.1 Clostridia bacterium | reverse complement strand
GCGGCTTGCGATAATTAACAAAGGCATTCCATCGAGGAATGCCTTTGTTGTGTGCTTTTCGCGGAAATAAACTCTCCCGTACCATCGTACGCCTACGAATGTATTTCTGCAAAATCTGCCTCAAGTTCTCGAAGTCTGACAGCGTGTAGACATTTTGTCTACACACTGAAACAGCACCGACGGGTGCTGTTTTTATATCTCTTTATATTTCATCATTATCTGATAAACTATCTATGCTGTCAAGCTTTTTTACAATAGCACGGGTGCGAACACCGACAAGCTTATCAAGCTCATCATTTGCTTGTGTGATTTTTTTCTGGGTAGCGGCAAGAATAGATTCAAACTTTGCAAATTCGGTTTTAACCGAACCTAAAACCTCCCAAACACGAGATGTTTGTTTTTGTATAGCAAGAGTCTTAAATCCCATTCTTACAGAACTCAACATAGCCGCCATTGTACTTGGACCTGCAACCATAATTTTATATGTGTTCTGCAACTCCTCAATCAGTCCACGATTAACCGCCTCGGCATACAACCCCTCAACGGGCAAGAACATAATTGCAAAATCCGTTGTATAGGGGGGGATCAACATATTTTTCGTGTATATCCTTTGCCTCACCGAGAAGTCGGGTTCTCAATAGCTTTGCGGCACTCTCAACTGCAGCTTTATCACTGCTGTCATATGCATCTAAAAGTGCTTGATATGCATCAGCGGGAAACTTTGAGTCAATGGGCAGATATGTATTGTTTCCCTGACTGTCGGGAAGCTTTATTGCAAACTCAACAACATTCCGACTGTTTGGAACGGTTGCGACATTAACATCATATTGCATAGGTGATAGGATTTCCTCAAGTATTGCACCAAGCTGCATTTCGCCGAGAATACCTCGGGTTTTAACATTTGAGAGAACTTTTTTCAGGTCGCCGACGCCTCTTGAAAGTGTTTGCATTTCGCCAAGACCTTTATATACCTCTTCAAGTCTTTCACTCACGAGCTTAAATGACTTGCTGATTCTCGATTCAAGAGTTTCCTGAAGCTTTTCGTCAACGGTTTTACGGATAGACATAAGCTGTTCGGAGTTCTCCTGACGAAGCTTATCAATCGCTTGTGTGTTTTCGGCTCTCAAAACATCAAGTCTGCGGTCGAGCGTATCTTTAAGCTGTGATGTATTCTTTTCAATTTGTGCAAACCGCTCTGTTTGCATAGCTCCGATTTCTCTTTGGTTTTTGCTTATTATATCTCCAAATCTCTGAACGGCACCGTCCATTTCCTTTCTAACGGTGTCCGAATTGTTATTGTTTGATTTAATCATAGCAATAGCCGAGCAGATAAATGCCAAAACAGAAAAAATAAGAATTAGTATTTCCATATAAGTTTCTCCTTGTGTTTCTTTAGAAAATATTTTATCATAAATAAGCCGTAAAATCAACACTAATTATCTGATTTCAGTTTTTGTGAGAGTTTTATGAGACACTTCTTTTCAATTCGACTGACATATGAACGGCTTATGCCGAGCGAATCGGCAATTTCCTGCTGTGTTAATCGTTTTGTCCCGCCGAGCCCGTACCGCCTGACTATTATTGAGTACTCTGTTGGTGTTAATTCCTGCGACATAATGCGGTATAGCCGTTTCGTTTCAAGCATATCCGATATTTTATCGGATATGTCGGGGTCATCATTGGGGAGAATATCGGCAAGCGTCAGAGTGTTTCCGTCACTGTCAGTACCGAGAGTATCGTCAATATACACTTCACGATGTTGTTTCTTTGATGCACGCAGATACATCAGCACTTCATTTTCAATACATTTTGAAACATAGGAAGAGAGTTTTTTCTTTTTATCAGGCGAAAAAGTGTTTATTCCCTTGATAAGCCCGATTGTACCGATGGATATTATGTCCTCTGCATTTTTCTCATCACTGTACTTTTTTGCAATATGTGCGACAAGCCGCAGGTTATGTTCAATAAGTATATTTTTTGCCTGCATATCGCCCTCGGCGTATAGTTTAAGGTATTTTTCCTCCTCCTCGGGGGTGAGGGGCTTTGGGAATGTGGCAGAGCCCGACACATATCCTGCCATAAGTATGACCGTTTTCAGCCATTGAAACACCAAATCAAGCATATAATCACCTTATATATTTTTTTATATCTATATGCAGTCGAGGCTTGGTCGGTTTGTACTTTTGATTAAAATTTTGTCAATAAATTTAAAAACTATTGATAAATTGAGAAAGATGTGTTAGGAGTTATACTGTAAAGGGTGAATCTCATAACACCTAATACAGTATATGGCTACGGCTCATTTGTGGTAGATTGAAAAGTGGTAATATACCGAAGAAAGAAGGTGGTATAAAAGCCGCTAAAAGTTTCTATTCATATAACTATTTTATATTTTACCACAAAAGGAGGTCGCAGACAAGATGAAAGACAAATTTATTAAAAACGGCATTGAGTATGTAAGACAAGGAGATTACTACATACCAAACTTAACCGTACCCGATGAAGCTACATATAACATCGGTAAATACGGAAACCTACGCAAAAGATTTTTGAAAGAACATCACAAGGCATTATATACCATAATGTTTATGAATGGCTCATTGTTCAAGCAACTTGCAGAAATAGACGAAACCTGTCATAGCACCCTAAAAGATATGATGTCAAAAATGGCAGAGCAAGAAGGTGTCACGGAACAGTTAAAGGCAACAGACCAAATGGCTTGGGTGCAGAAAATGAACTCAATTAAGCACAGAGCCGAAGAATTTATATTTTCGGAATATGTGTATGCGGTGGAGAGTGCGGAATGAATTTTATTGAAGAATTGTATTACGGGAATATAAATCCCAATGAAAAATGCTATAAAAAGGCTACACCCTACGACAAGGCATTAAGCATATTTACCGCTAACGAGGACAAGCTGAAAGAAACACTATCCGAAGAACAGTTGAAACTGTTTAATGAGCTTGTAAATGCAAGCGATGAAATAAGTGCTACAAGCGGAGTGGAAAATTTCAAAATTGGCTTTAGACTTGGTGTTAAGATGATGTGCGACAGTTTGTTGTTTGAGGAAAACAAAATATTCAAAGATGTTTTGAAGGAGGGAATTTGAAGAATGAAAAAGTTATCTATAATTTTAATAACAATATCAATATTGGCAAGTGCTGTTACAGTAAATGCTGCCCCCGTTCCGAGAGAATCAGCACCCTGTAATGCAACGGAACATCAAATCATAGTTGTAGAAAGCTATATAAGCGGAATTTTGGACGAGGTTAAAAACGGTATGGGATATGCCGATGCAAGAGCT